>NZ_KV841604.1:124656-134207 GCF_001839535.1 Streptococcus sp. HMSC36C04
TCCCCTCTCGAGGTAATATAGGTTACTAACTGAAAATGTGGGAGGAATAAAATGAACAAACAAGAAGGTTTCCGTCCCCTCTCGAGGTAATATAGGTTACTAACTGGTTTATGCATCGCAATACTTAAAACCAACTGGGTTTCCGTCCCCTCTCGAGGTAATATAGGTTACTAACCCTATATTTTGTACATAAATACCAGAAAACCACCATATCTTGTTTTAACAGCCCAAAAGTGGAAACTTCTTTGATTATAACATATTTTGAACCAAAAAGGAAGAACTGAGAGCTACTTGAGCAGTTCAAGTAACTCCTCATTCTTAACATCGTAATAGGAGAATCGTTCTTCTCTAATATCATAGTTGGACTGGAGGACATCCTTTAATGTTCCCAACAAGGCGCGCAATCTTTTTGAGCTAATTGCCTTTTTATCGATTTCAGCGAGACCATGTGCTAGACGATTTCTTTCCCCGTTAAAACTCTTCACTAATTTGATACTTTCCAGTAAAGACTCTTCCGCCTGATAAAATTCCAAAATATTGCTAAAAGACAAAAGGTTTAAAGTAGAAGTCTTGTTATAGACTCTTTCCTTGCTTTCACTCCCACGCTCCTTCTTCATCTCATGCTCCAGATAGTCAATGATAGCATCGGCATCTGGGTGCGACAGGTTTAGCTTGGGAAGATTTTCCTTTCTGACGATTAAGCCCGGATGTTCGGATTGGATTTTTTCTTCCAAGATATACTCTACCAAAGACTTCGCCTTGATGAGCACATCAGCGATTTGACCCCGGCGATTTAAAATATCAATCATCAGGTAATAGTTGAGAGCTTTAACAGCCTCTTGTCTATCCCCTTCCCGAGCCAAATCCTGTAAAATGGCCTGCTTTTCAAAAACATCAGTAACATTATTTAAAATATTGCATGCCTTGGCTCTTTGCGATTTAGAAAGGATCTTATTATTTTTTTCCTGCAAGATAGCCAAGGCAGCCGCATAATCATAATGCTTAATTAACTGACGCAGATAGCGTTTGACTAGAGACTGATTGAACTTTTCAGACTGGTCTTCTAAACTGCGATTTTCAAAATCTTCCTGATTGTCTTTATTGCCATCAATCAATTCCTCAATCGGTAGTTCTGCGGCTGGATTAAAAGGTCTGTTGGCTGATTTTTCAGGAGTAGCCACCTGCACCGCCCGAATGTTGTAATTATTGATGCGATTGACCGCAAACATGGCGGAAATAATCTGCGGTGTAGCAGACGAAAGGTTCAAAATCAGTTCATCCTCATCGCTCAGATAACGCTCAATAATCTGAGTGATTTCTGCGTACATTTTGTCAAAAACATAGACTTCATCGTTTTTAAGGATTGTTGGATCAATCAGAATTTCTGGATTGTAGCCGTCAATAGATTGCAAAGCTGCTTGGATCCGGTCTTTTTTTACCAGCATTTCCTCACTGTAAATCAAGACCACCCTGTCCGGTCTATAAATGCGACTCAGATGCAGGAGAGCTCCGTCGTGATTTTTTGTAATTGGGTCGGTCGTCCCGACAGCAGAGATTAAAATCTTCATCATATCGTCCTAACTTAAATCTTCCAGTAATAGCTTATTCATGTCGTCATAAAAGGCAAATAGCTTCCTTTCAAAAGGATACCAGTCCTGAATCAGGTCTTTCAGGGATTTCTGGGCTACTCTCAAAAGTTTAACATCTTCTTCTTTCAGAGGATTGAGACTGTGAGCGACTGCATTTCTGGACTCATTCAGATCCAATATAGGTTTAATCTGTTTTAAAAGCTTCCACTCCTGTCTCTTCTTGAGAATTTTTCTGAAATCCCAGATAGTCAGGTATTTGGGCTCATCTTCTTCGATACCTTGCAGTTCCTGAGGATAATGTCTTTGGATATAATCCTCCAGCATAAACTCAGCCAGTGACTTGGTACGAATAAAACATTCCATCACATTACCTCTTTTGACTTGCAGGTCAATGGTCAGATAAGCATTTAAAACCTTTTTCTCGGTTTCACCCAGTTTCCTTTTGGCCAGCCGCTTCGGTACATCCTGGATATCAAGGGAGGATACTAAATTACTCAGTTCTTCCCTGACTCTTTTCAGCTGATCAGTAGAGGCCATTTGATGGATAACTTTCAGGGCTGCCTTGTAGTCATGATTCTCAATCAGAGTACGAGCGGTACGCTTTAAGATAGATTGTTTAAACTTTTCTGACTGATCCTCAACTGTCCGATCCACAAAATCCGGTCTATTATCTTCATTAGTCTCAATCAGTTCATCAATATCCTCCTCATTATCATGACCGCAGCCTTCGTTGGATGAATTAGTAGGATTGACCACCTGGACAGCCCTGACATTGATGTCATTAAGGCGATTTAGGATGAACAAAGCAGCTTTCATCTGAGGCGTTCCGCTGGACAAGTTTAAAATGAACTCATCTCCTGTATTTAGATATTCCTGAAGAATTTTCCAGATTTGGTCGTACATGACATCAAAAAGAAATACTTCTGAATTTGGAAATACTGAGGGATGCGGAAAAATTTCAGGATGATAATCCTCAGATATAGACTGAATGGCTTGAGTAATCCTGTCGTTCCTTTCAACTGTACGTTCAGAATGCAAAATAATAACCTTATCGGGACGATACTTCCTTACGATATGAAGTAGGGAGCCATCATGAAAAGCCCGAATGGGATCTGTATCTCCAACTGTCGAAATTACTATTTTCACACTTTTACCTCCTGAATAATGAAATTGGCCTTACCCATTTCATACAGATTTTCATTATTTTTGACCAGTTTTCTCTCCTGACCTTTGACTAAAAATGATTTATTCTTAGCTCTAGTTAGTTTGAGAACACCTTTTCCAATCATTTTTGTTTTTAAGCGATCGTATCTCTTTTGCAAAATCCCATTAGCTTGTTTGAAAATGGTCTTGGTCCAGGCTCCGCTGCCGGCCCCAAGATAAATAGGATATTGAACATTGTCTTGAATGTATTTTTCAGAAAAATCGTTTAAAAAGAACTCTTTATAGCTCTTGTAAAAGTCAAAGGAAAGCTGCCCCAGACTTCTCATCATGCTTGCTGCCCTTTCAGTTGTAGTGGTAATGGTAAATTCTGCTACAGTAAAGGGCGGCAGAGCCTCCCGATAGAGAGGAAGAGCCCGTAGCTTATCTCCTGATTCTTTACTGGACTTGTCCAGTTTTTGAACTAGAATGATATCTTCATTCTTAAAATCAATCCCATTGATCTTAAGGGACTGACTGTCGCTGACCCGAATTTCGTTAAAAAGATCGTCGAAATCTTTACCAGGTTTTGCCCCCCAAGGGACGACAGTTTTATCTTCCTTTTCCTTTCCCTTGCGTCCAGTCGCAAAATTAGCCTCTTTCCATTCGGGATGGGAATTTAAGAGAATAGTACGAATAGCCCCTTTGAGACTGGAACCAGGAATATAAGGCTGACCAAAACCATCGCGGACAATCTTAGAAATCTCATTGAGAGTTCCTAGACTAGATTTATCATTTTCATAATCACTTTCTTTAATCTTGTAACCACCAAAGTTTCTGTCTTTAATGCGGTTGTCATAGGTAAAAGAGACCAGACGGTTGTTTACAGCCCTCTTCCCATGCTCCATCAGAAAGGCTTCGAATTTACGGTCTAGACCTTTGGCTACCATACTAGCATAGAATTTTCCCATATCCGGGAAATAAAAGCTATCATTTTCATAGATAAACTCCCGACTGGTGTACTTTTCTCCACTTCCGATATGAACCGGAGCCATGGTACGCAGCGTGAATTTAAATGTTTTATAATCACTCTTCATCCTAGACCTCCAGTTTGTAAAATAGCGGTTTGGCAAAGTTTAACACAGGATGCGGGAATCCTTTCGGTCGGACATCTACTATCTGTCCTCTGAAGGTTTCAGAGAATGTTGAACCTGCCTTAAACTTATACAGGTCCTGCTTACGGTAGTTGGATGCTTCGTTCGTGCTAAAGGCAAAGCCGCTGGACTTGGAAAGCAGATAATGACTCTCGGTCATGGCTGCTTCCAAGTCCTCATCCATGGGCAGGGAACTTGTCAAAAGCATGACTCCCCTATCAAAAGATTGGGTCAGTTTTCGGGCCAAGTCACTCGGCAAATCATGAATTTCTAAATCAAAGCGACCGTAACCACTGCTTCTTTTCCCCCCGATACCGGAATACTGAAGCCCGGTCATCAAAAGATCAAAGAGCTGGCTTTGCTCAGCAATCACATAGAGTTTGCTGTCTTTTTCATAGGTCTTTGTCCCAACCTGGAACAAACCACCCTCTTTCAAAGGCTGATTCTTGGTGACAAGACTGGATTTTGCAAAAACTTTCGCTTCCAAACTATGCCCATTTAGAAAGTTCTCAAAGTCTGACAGACTGACATAGTTTAATTTTTTTGATTTTTTAGCCTGCTGGCGCATTTCCTGAACATCCAAATCCTGAGGTAACTTGTCCGGACTTGGATAGCCGATTGGCTTAGGCAGAAAGGGGGCCCCTTTGAAGGGAAAGGCATCTGATAAAACAAAACTCTTCCGATTTGCCAGCTCAAGAAAATCATCCAACTTATCCGCTTTAATGGCCTCTAAGACCAAGGCGGAAAAAAGGCGATCGGCAAAAAAGGTCAGACTGCCAGTATCCAGTTTCCCACTTCCAAAATGAGCGGATTGGAAATCCATCATATACATCTTGTAGGTCATATCAGACCTCCGTTTTTAATAATTCATTCAACTGACCTTCATCATACTGACCAAAGACTGTCTGAGCCTGAAGGTCTTCAAAGACAACTTTACCGTATCCGCGACTTCCAGAACCGCCCAGATAATCAAGCTCCAAGAGCTTCAAACCGTCAACAATAGCCTGAATATCCTCGTTAACCTCACCCGCAGACTTGTCATTGATTTCATAAATCAACTCGAAACCAAAGCGACTCTCCCGGATAGCGCGTTCAATCTGCCGTGGATTGGCTACTGCAGTAATTCGGTCGATGGTATTTTCAAATTTGACCTCAGTATAACTCTTGGCCCCCTTGGCATCAAGGTCATCTTTGTTCAGGAGAAAGGCATCACGGAAGATGAGGCGGCCGATTTTATAATCTTTTGAATCGTGATTTCCGAAGAGACGGCTGAGTACTTCTCCGTCTTCTTTAGGAGACTTAGCGAGTTTATCATTATAAACACGAGCCAGGAGGGTTCTCATTTTTCCCTTGATACTGGAACCAGGAATAATTGGAAGATTGGTGATTGGATCTTTGATAACAGGAGAGTCCGTGGCTCCAATAGCTGCAAAGGCGTTGCTGGTACCGATGTGCAAGCCTGTTTCCAAGCGAATCTGAGCAGTAATTTTCACTTTTGCGTATGTCATATTAATCTTTCCCTCCATAGAATTTAAAATAGGCAACCAAGGCTTCCATATAGCGGCAGAAACGCTGCAGCGTTTCCTTATTAGAGACTTCTTTGAGAGCTTCTAGTATCTGAGCCTGCTGAACCAAATCTTTTACTGCAAATTCTCGACCTGACTGATAGACGAACTGAACTCGCAGATAAGCAATCTTATCCTGCAGGTCGGGGTAGCCTTTTACATTGCTTTCATCAAACAATGCACTTGTCAAACTCAGCAAGTGGCGAATCTTGCTGGTAGTCAGCAAGAAGGCATCAGGATTTCTCCTATCCCGATTATTTCTTTTTAATGATTTGATTGCCGCCTCAGCCTTGTCCACATAGTTGTCATCTGTTAAAATTGCCATTCCTTAATCCTTTCTAATTTCATAAATATAGAGTAAGAGTGCCATTTCAGCTTCTTGTCGTTCTTGTTCACCGCCTGTATACCAAGCCCAGAAAATGTTTTTAAATTCTTTGAACTTTTCTTTTTCCTCCTTGGAAGCAGCATCTTCCAAGCGAGCCAGCAGATAAGCCAGACGGGCTGTATTCAACTTATCATAGGCTCTCAGAAGCTCAATCAAACGATAGATAAAAGCTTTGCCTCTCTCATCCTGTGATTTGAAATACTTGCGAAGCTGCACCAGCTTGCTTTGATAGACACCTTCGATAAACTGGTCAAACTTAAATGTGAAATTTCGTTCAAAGAGCGTGATACTGTCTTTCCCGTTCGACTTAGCCGCTTCTTCCAAATCCCCAGAATCCTGGGCCATAAGGTGAATCGGTGTCTTATCCGGATAAAGACCAATACCTGCCGATAGAGTCAGTTTACCATTGGTCCATCTGAGGAACTGCTGGCGAAACTCCACTGTAAAAGCAATAATATCTTGCCAGGAACCTAGAGCAAAGACATCATCTCCACCAGCATAAATAACTGTCAGCCTCTTTCCTTGGGCAAACTGATGAATATAGTACTTGAAGAACAAACTCATCTTCTGTGAAAAGATAGCTGACCGAGCAAAGGTTGAAAAGCGCCCATGCTTCTGACTGGTAAAACCAGCCATAAAAGCAGCACCCAAATCATCCACATCCAACCGAACAACAGCCAAACGTTTAATTCCCTGCTTTGTTTGACTGTCTCTAGATAGACCAGCATAGTCATATATCTCAGCTTTTGTACCATCATCTTTGATAAAGTTATAGTTACCGACAAAGACTGGTGTGGCTACAGTGTCATCTGACCACTTATTTTTCACATAGAGTTTACCTGGATCTTTGCCAATGTCTTCTTTTTTCACAGCTTTCAAAACTGCACCCGGTCCAATAGGCAGACCAGACTGACCGTCAGAGGCAACCTGGAAATAGTCACTGTCAATCTCTTTGGCAAATCTGCTCAGTTCCTGACATACTATACACAAATCATACTCTTCATCTTCACCATAATGGACTGTTTTGATTTTCTCAACAGAATGACAGATGGCACACTCGCGTTCAGAACTCCTGCCCCCCTGATTTAAAACCCGCAAACTAGCAGTATCATAACGAGACAGCTTCTTCTCTGAAATCATACGACTGATGCCTTGGTAGATTTCTCGATAGTTTTTCAGATAGTCAGATCCAGAATAGGTATCGACCATGATCTCAGCAGCTGAAAATACCTTCCAGCCAAAGGCCACATAGAGACCTGTTTGAAAATGTTCCAAAAAGAACTGATTAAAGGCTTTTTCAAATTCCTTTAGCTGACCGATAGTTTGTTCGGTATTGGCCAAGATGAAATAGGCATGTCCGCCACCAACATAGAGGGCATTAGCACGTGAAAGCTCTAATTGTTCCAAGAGGCTGTCCACGATATGCTCACTCATAAAGTCCAGATAGAGACTGCGAGCCTTGAGCTGTTTGGCCGCCCCCTTACTGGCAATGTTGTAGATAAAGTCTTGAATTCCTGATAGGTCAAAACTCGACAACAAAAGACTTTTTGACTCATAAAAGGTAGACACATCGTCCAGCAAATGATCCTGCTGGCTTTCTTCCAGATAATCATAAATAGCAGCCGCGAAGCCCGCTGTGAGCCTGCTGTGTTCTGCTAGAGAAATATCTCCTAACTCCTTATCCCCAGGAAGCAGAGGAAGCGTTGAAAAGAAATTCTGCCAAATATTGAAGAAAACAGAAAGATTTGCTTCATCCAAGGTTAAACCGTTAAAACTCTCAGCCAACTCCTCCAATAACCTTTGGTAGTCTAATTGATTAATAGGACTCTCTTCCCGACTCGCAATAGAGAGCTTGCTTTCATCAGGCAAAATACTAAACTTCTGATAGCGTTGCTGCTTTTCTTCTTTAAAGACATTAAAGATATCAGCCAAGGGCTTAAAAAGTTGATCAGAAGACACCTTCCTCTGCTCAGGTACTCCGCTAGCAATGCGGTCTGCCAGAGCAATAATCTTGTCTGCCCTGCTGTTTTCCTCGAGTGTCAGCTGTGGCAGTCCCTGTAGCCAATCTTTCCCTGCAGCCAAACTTTCATCAGATCGGCCTTGCAAACGGCTAACTAAACGACCGCCATTGTGAAACAAAGCCTTGTAAATTAAATCAAGCTTTTCTTTCTTCAATTTTCATCCCTCCCATTCCTAAACTGCACTTAGTACCAACTCCCGAAAATTCTCCAAATCTCAACAGCATGTGAGCATAGGCCTTCAAAGACGATGCTCCTTGGATACGAATCGTTATCTTGCCTCGAAAGGCGGGGTGCTTTCGTCCATGAATCGGAAAATAGTGACTTTTCAGTTGATAACTACTAATCCAGCTATGATCTGTCAAAAATTGTAAGGTTTCCTCATCTATCTCTGATTCTCCTTCAACCAATCGGCTGTATTTTTGCATGAGACTTTGAAAAATCAAGCGCGTATCTGGAAAAAGCACAAACTGTCCCTGCCGTTTAAAGGTCGTTGGAGTGTAAAAATGAATATGTGCGATAGGACTAGGATCATCCTCCCGAAAAATTTCCAATAAGGTCTCTTGTGATAAAGTCTGAATCTCTATTCTCTTTACAGATATGGCTCCTGAGTAAGTATCTAACTGAATCTCTTCTAAATCCAGAAGCTGAGGCAATATCTTCTCTTCTGCTTCTTGGGTAAGTAGATTGACCGTCCATATCGTTCCTTCTCTCGTGGATAATAGATTTAAAGAGTAGGGATTTGTCTCTTGTTCATGAAGAAAATCCACAAAATCCTCCGAAATCTGGCTCATTAGAAATCCTTGCAACTTAGATACTAGAGCATCGTCTCTTATTTCAACGTTTGATAAATACAATTGTACTTTCTTCACATTTCTAACCTTCCTTACTAAAAAAGCACCCCAAAAAGTGAAAGTATTTTTCACCAGTTAAGGGCGCCCTCTCTGTTTATCAGAACTATTCTTTACAATCAATATATTAGCATAATATGAAAGCGTCGTCAAGTATCTGTGCGAATTTCATGTAAAAAATCCCCTCTCGAGGTAACATGGGTTATTAACTTAAAATCCTTTGCAGCTTGCGCAAACACAGAACGAGTTTCCGTCCCCTCTCGAGGTAACATGGGTTATTAACTAATAGTATTGCTCGTAAGATGATTTCTAAAGAGTTTCCGTCCCCTCTCGAGGTAACATGGGTTATTAACTTTGTGTGAAGTTGGTTTATATTGGAAAGGTGCTTGGGTTTCCGTCCCCTCTCGAGGTAACATGGGTTATTAACTAATAGTATTGCTCGTAAGATGATTTCTAAAGAGTTTCCGTCCCCTCTCGAGGTAACATGGGTTATTAACATTGACAGAAAGAAGGATATCATGAAACAAATTATGTTTCCGTCCCCTCTCGAGGTAACATGGGTTATTAACAAGAAGAAGGAACAATTTGGCAACTTGCTGCTAAAGTTTCCGTCCCCTCTCGAGGTAACATGGGTTATTAACATATGAACATCATCTATAATAAATGGGAAGGTCAGTTTCCGTCCCCTCTCGAGGTAACATGGGTTATTAACTAATAGTATTGCTCGTAAGATGATTTCTAAAGAGTTTCCGTCCCCTCTCGAGGTAACATGGGTTATTAACCGAAAAAAAGAAAGTAAAATCGAAAACATGACTTGTTTCCGTCCCCTCTCGAGGTAACATGGGTTAT
>NZ_KV841604.1:134307-154969 GCF_001839535.1 Streptococcus sp. HMSC36C04
CCGTCCCCTCTCGAGGTAACATGGGTTATTAACCCCATATCTTGTATCAAGCTTCAGAGAATGACCCCTAAATCTTGTTTTATTCAAGATTTGGAAACATATCTATATTTTACCATATTTTTCATTAAATTAAAAGTTTCAGAAAAACAAAATGTCTTCCAGAATTTCTGCTCCTTCATAAGAGTTGAAGATGACTGTTTCTTTCTTATCACCAACATAAACAATTATATTGTCTCCCTCCTCCTGACAATAAAATTTTTCTAAATCTTGAAGAAGGTGATTATAATTTGTTTTTTCAACATCAATTTCAAAACAAGAACGTTGGACTCTCCTACCATATCCTTCCAACAATTTAGAAAGTTTGAGGCGCCGCTTATTGCTGATGATATCATAGACAACAAGACAAAATACCGTTTTTTTCTGCGCAAAGTTTTTCGCCTCCTCATCTAAGTTGTAAAAAAATCCCATCATTACTCTCCCGTCGTATAACCACTTAAAAATTCCTCATGATTCTCCGTTTCAAAACAACGAATCAAAGATTTTATCTGCTGATCAGCCATATATAAAAATGAATATCGTTTTTTATCAAATTCAATATACTGATGGATCTCCAAAACTCTTGAACGCATTGCTTTTGAAAAAATCTCAATTCCTTCTGCTGTTAAAACAACTTCTTCCTCATCTCCCTCTTCAAAATGCTCTGCCCTAATTTCCTCATTTTTGATCAAGCTCATTATTGTATCGTCTACAATAACAGGTCGCCACTCTTCCATAAGATCGCTAGCTAGAACCGAATGATGCTGATGAGGTCGATGGATAACACCAAAACCAAGACTCAAGCCATTTTTGCGAATCATTCCAATAAAGCAAGAATGAAGAATGGAATAACCAAAATTTAAAAGCGCATTAAACCTATCCTTGGATGGCCGCTTAGATCTCTCATAAAATCGGAAGTCATCAGTCAGTAAGAAGTTTAACAGATAAAAATATGATTTAGCAATTCTACCTTCAAACCCCATTATTTCTGGAATGTTTTTTGCAGTAGAAATTCCTAAGATAGCTTCTTGAAATTGTTCAAAATCTTTGCTATCTAAAATATGCTCCTCATCAAATGCTTTCAATAAATTTAGTTGATTTCTGATTTTAGCAGAAGCGATTCTTTTAGCAATCTCTAAGCAGAATTCTTGATTAAAACTAGAAAGAGCTTGTTTTTCTTGTTTCTCATAATCCGCTTCTCGTCCTGAATCTAGTACTGAAAGAAATTTTCCATATCCTGAAAAGTAGAAAACGTTTATCCTATTATTAGCTGACGCAGCTAATAATTGTGTTGTTAATTGAGCTTTGCCAAAAACTAATATATTTTCAATTAAACTTAGAGAAACTTCCTTTATTACATTCTTTTCGTTATCCTTTATGATGACTCTATCATTGCTTAACGACAAATGATAATCTGACTTCTGAATATATAAATCTCCCATATTTTTTCCTTCGCTCTTATATTGTCTTAATATATTAAATATGATATTTAATAATAGAGTGAGACAGAATCCTAAATTAAACATTTTAAGTTACTAGTCCCACCCCACAAGGCTCATAATAATACTTTGAGCAATTATCTACTACGTTACTCATTTATTACAAGAGCAATTCTAATCTAGATAATAGTGATTCAACTTTTTATTATCTCTTGAATTTCAAAAATATCTCTCTCCTTCATTCAGATTTTAACTATTTGAAATTTGCCTATTTGCCATCTCATTGACATTATACTATAACCTTTGGAACAAAACGAACTGAAGTCACTAACTAAAAACTCAACAATATCTGCTGAGTTTTTGTATGCTTAGAAAATGGCTTTAAAAATGCCGTAAATGATAAGCAAGACACCAAGTCCAATACGGTATTTCCCAAAGATTGTGAAGTCGTGCTTTTTCACATAATCCGTCAAGAAACGAATCACATAGAGACTGACCCCGAACGCAACGCCCATTGCTACAAACAGCAAGAAGAATTGCCCAAATCCAAGTGTGTTTCCTTTGATAATAAATTTCAAAATCTTCCAACCACTGGCACCAAACATGACAGGAATCCCTAAGAAGAAGGTGAACTCTGTCACCACGGAACGACTAGTACCATTTAAAAGCCCTCCTACAATGGTTGCTCCAGAGCGACTAGTACCAGGAAAGAGTGACAATACTTGAAATAGCCCAATGTAAAGCGCTGTTTTATAAGGCAAGCGCTCCAAATTGGTAATCGCAGGTTCCACAGTTTTATTGCGTTTTTCTAACAAAATAAAGGCAACACCATAAATTATTAACATACAAGCAACAGAAATGAAGTTATAAAAATGAGCATCAAACCAATCATCCAAAGGTAAGCCAATAATGGCAGCCGGCGCAGCTGCAATCACTACTTTTGCCCACAATTGCCATGTTTTTTGAACTTCACGCGCTGTCTTACCCGGTTTAAACGGGTTTAATTTATCAAAATAAATCACCACAACCGCCAAAATCGCTCCTAATTGGATAACGACATTGAACATTTCCATAAAGGCAGCATTCTGATTTTTATACTTGATAAACTCCTGTATCAAAATCAAGTGACCTGTGCTAGAAATAGGCAACCACTCTGTAATTCCTTCCACAATCCCAAAGATGATGGATTTTAAAATTTCAATGATAAACATTTTCTTCTCCTAAGGTTGATTTGTTTCATTATAGCATAATTTCAAGTGAGAGAATAGAGGCACTTTTTAAAAAGCACCTCCTCCTCCGCCTCCGCCACCACCAGAGAAGCCGCCACCGCTACTTCCACCTGATGAAACAGAGAAACTGCTAGCCGAATTAGCTGCTGCCCCATAGCCAACAAAAGCATGTGAGCTCGCATGGAAATCATACACCATATCCTGATAAACAAAAGCATTCATTGATGGATTATCAATTGTGATTTTGCGTAGTTTCATCGTCTTAGTCACCTTATCTGCACAATTAAACATAGCAGCATAAACCAATAATCTGTTCCACAAAATCACTCCCTCTACTTCTGTATCCTTTAAATGAGCAATCTCATGCAGCATATTAGCAAAACTCTTCCAGTAATAATAGTTTTCTGCCCCTTCTTCATTTAAGACGCCATCACGCTTCACCATTTTGCATTTTCTCAAAAGGTAATACAGCATTCCTCCAGCAATGAAGAAGCTAACTACAAATTGATAAAATACGAGTCCATACTCCAAGAAAATCCAAGCTAAGATGCCAAGAGAAGCAAATACAATAAGATTCATAAGGAGCATTGAAAGATATAAACACAAGAGCTCCTTTTTAGCAACAGGGCGATAATTATTTGGCAATTGCTCACGCTCAATAATTTCATGTATATTTTCTGTAATAAGTTTTAAATAGCATTTTAATAGTTTTCTCACTCTATTGCCCGCGCTACGAACAGCTTTCTCGCCACTATTATATATCTTATCGTCAATTTTAAAATCTGAAAACAAATTTTTCACAAGCAACTGCTTATTGTTTCCCATAGCCATTTTTAAAAATTCTTTTTCAAAATCAGCTAAACCCTTATCTGTCACTCTTTGTAATTTTGGTTGTTTCATATCATCTGTAAAAATAAGATTCCCTCTGTCAATCAAATCTAGCAAAGTGGCTTGTACAAGATTTTCAAATTTCAAAGACGTTGCTTGCTTCTCCGTTGGATCCAGCTCTGTCAAATCTACCGAATAAACATTGGAAGCGATGACCATTGGTGGCAAATCTTGCGGTATTTCATACAAACGAGCATGCTTAGGAAACGTTACACGGGATTTTGTTCTAAGATGAAAAATAATGTAAAAAGCCAAACTAATTAGGCCAACCAATACCAAAGCAAGTGGTAAGTCCCAGTCTACTAATCTCTGATATTTTTTTGTACTGGTAGCAACTTCCTTTTCGACTCGATGAAACTCTTGTAGCTGATCTCGTTTTGTAGCGGCTAAACTATCTTCAGGAACAGTTACTAGCGATCGATCCCAATACGCATGAAATTCTAAATTTCTATTTTTAGCAATACTAGCGACACGGATCAGATAGCTATCTCCCTCTCGTGTCACTTGGGCCGGCTTCATAAAATAACCCGTGTGAGCATACAATTCAGTCTGTTGTGAAGTAGCTGGAGGAGTAATCCGAAATTCTACATTATTTAATTTTTTATCCCAATCACTGATTGGAATCCAGTGTAATTCTACAATATCATTGTAGACAAACAACATATTCTTCAACTTCCAAGTAACCGTAATGGTTACACGGTCTCCTTTATTACCAGCATTATAAATTTTATATTTATAACCACCCGCAATGTATTCCTGAACAGCAGTAATATCTGTTTTTGGTTGTCCATTTCTTAAAGCTAGAATCGTCGGCTTTCCTTCCACATCAAAGCCCAGAGGAACTTTACCAGATGTCCCCAAAGTAATGATTTGTCCTCTGTAGCCGCTTGAGAAATGGTAAGTGACTGTTTCAACAAATGTCGCTGTATTATCAGAATGAATCTGTAAATTGCCTTTATAGGATTCAATATCATAACTCACCGCCAAGACTCGTTGACTGAAGAACAAACATGAGAAAAAAATTATGATACTCCAAAAAAACTTTTTCATCTAGCAATCTCCTTATACTGATTGCTTTTATTATACCATTTTTTTAAGTAAGGGTTTCCCCAATATTGAAAAGCATGTCATTTTTCGGTACAATGAAAGGAAGCTATTTTTAGATGAGGAGAAAATATGAAGAAATTATTCTTATCTCTATTTGTACTTCTGCTGCTTAGTTTCGGATTTGCAAATAGAGCTCAAGCCGATGAATACTTGCGAATCGGAATGGAAGCGGCTTATGCACCGTTCAACTGGACGCAAGATGATGATAAAAATGGTGCCATCAAAATCGAAGGTACCAACCAATATGCCAATGGTTATGACGTCCAAATCGCCAAACAAGTCGCAAAAGCATTGGGCAAAAAACCGTTAGTGGTCAAAACGTCTTGGAATGGATTGATTCCTGCATTGACATCAGGTAAATTAGATATGATTGTCGCTGGAATGAGTCCGACTGCCGAGCGGAAAAAGGAAATCGCATTTTCCAATAGTTATTATACCAGTGAGCCTGTGGTACTGGTCAACAAAGATGGGGCTTATGCTAATGCAAAAACGTTGAAGGACTTCAAAGGAGCAAAAATCACCTCTCAACAAGGTGTCTACCTCTACAATTTGATTTCCCAACTGACAGGCGCTAAGCAAGAAACTGCAATGGGCGACTTCGCTCAAATGCGCCAAGCACTTGAGTCAGGAGTGATAGACGGCTACATCTCTGAGCGTCCCGAAGCCCTCACAGCAGAATCTGCCAATTCAAAATTTAAAATGATTCAGTTCAAAAAAGGTTTTGAAGTTAATGAAGAGGATGCTACGATTGCAATCGGAATGCGCAAAAACGATAGTCGGATAACACAAGTCAATGCTGCTATCGCTAAAATCAGCGCCAAAGACCAAGTCGCTTTAATGGACAAGATGATTCAAAACCAACCTGTTGACACTGACGCCAGCAAAGACAAAACTACTTTCTTTGGACAAGTGACAAAGATTCTGAAAGACAACTGGCTCCAATTTCTGCGTGGAGCTGGCTTAACCCTTCTCATCTCCATTACTGGTACAATTGCAGGCCTCATTATCGGTCTCTTAATCGGTGTTTACCGCACCGCTCCTACAGCCAAAAATAAAGCTCTCGCTATTCTACAAACTTTATTCGGTTGGTTTCTGAATGTCTACATCGAAATTTTCCGTGGAACACCTATGATTGTTCAATCTATGGTTATTTACTACGGAACAGCACAGGCATTTGGAGTTTCCATTGACCGTACAATCGCGGCTATCTTTATCGTTTCCATTAACACGGGTGCTTATATGAGTGAAATTGTCCGCGGAGGAATCTTCGCTGTTGATAAGGGGCAATTTGAAGCCGCAACTGCTCTGGGAATGACACATAACCAAACCATGCGCAAAGTTGTCCTTCCTCAAGTCGTACGCAATATTCTACCTGCTACAGGGAATGAATTTGTCATCAATATCAAAGATACTTCCGTACTGAATGTTATCTCCGTTGTTGAACTTTATTTCTCAGGAAATACTATTGCCACCCAAACTTACCAATATTTCCAAACCTTTACGATTATTGCCGTGATCTACTTTGTCCTAACATTTACTGTCACTCGCATTCTCCGCTATGTAGAACGCCGTTTTGACACAGATGATTACACAACGGGCGCTAATCAAATGCAAACGAAAGGAGTAAATGCATGAGCGATACCATTTTAGAAATCAAGCATCTTAAAAAATCCTACGGACAAAATGAAGTCTTAAAAGACATTTCTCTCACTGTCCACTCCGGCGAAGTCATCTCTATCATCGGAAGCTCTGGTAGTGGAAAATCTACTTTCTTACGCTCTATCAATCTCCTTGAAGAGCCAAGTGGAGGAGAAATCCTTTATCGTGGTGAAAATGTACTAGAAGAAAACTATAACCTCACTCATTACCGTGAAAAACTCGGTATGGTGTTCCAAAGCTTTAACCTTTTTGAAAACCTCAACGTTCTTGAAAATACCATTGTCGCACAAACGACTGTTCTCAAGCGAGAACGAGCAGAGGCCGAAAAAATCGCCAAAGAAAATCTTGAAAAAGTTGGCATGGGGCAACCTTACTGGCAAGCAAAGCCAAAACAACTTTCTGGCGGACAAAAGCAACGGGTTGCTATTGCACGCGCCTTATCCATGAACCCAGATGCCATTTTATTTGACGAACCAACATCAGCCCTTGACCCTGAAATGGTCGGCGAAGTGCTGAAAATCATGAAAGACCTTGCTCAAGAAGGCTTAACCATGATTGTTGTCACGCACGAAATGGAGTTTGCGCGTGATGTCTCCAATCGTGTCATTTTCATGGACAAAGGCATCATTGCTGAAGAAGGCAAACCTGAAGACATTTTTACTCACCCTAAGAAAGAACGCACAAAAGAATTTTTACAACGTTACTTACGATAATCTACAACCGACGGGAGTGGGACAAAAATCGGTAATTTCGGAGAAATTTGATTTTGTCGTCCCACCCCCGCACAGTTGAGTAGGGCTGTAAAGGTTGATTTATCAACCGCATAGAACCCACTCAACCACTGCGACTTGCAAGAAACTCATAAAAATCTGACGAGGTTAAGGACTTTTGTCCCAGTCTCGTCTTTATTTTCTCTCCAAAATCTTTAGGAACTCAATTGAAAAACTAATTTTTATTCAAACAAAACAGAATGTTTGAATACACATTCATTAGAACATTTTCTTGTTAAAAATAAAACTCTAATTTTTAAGAATATTTTTTAAAATAGATTGTATTGTAGAAAGCGGTTTATCATTTTTCTGTAAAAATATTCATTTTTAAAAATTAGATAGATAAGGAATAAATAAACTTTCCACTTTATAATTATTTGTTATTTCCATATAAAATCATACTATTTTACAATTGCAAACAAAAAAAGCAGGCTGATAGCCTGCTAAAAATACAACGATTAGTTTTCAAACTTTTCGTGGTTTTTATCGTAAAAATCAATCAATCCAAGAGCGGTTTCAAATGAAATATTTTTCACTTTAGCACGGCCTTGAGCAAGGGCAATGATAGACATTTCACGAGCGTTCGTTTCTTTACTGATGCGATAACCCGTGATTTTTTTATCACGAACCCAGCTAACAACTGATTCTACTTTTTCAAAGTTAGATTTAGCCATTTCCTTCTCCTATTTTATTATTTCTAACTAAATATTGTAAAGGTTTTTGTTTGTTTTGTCAACG
This sequence comes from Streptococcus sp. HMSC36C04, assembly GCF_001839535.1. NCBI lineage: Bacteria > Bacillati > Bacillota > Bacilli > Lactobacillales > Streptococcaceae > Streptococcus > Streptococcus sp. HMSC36C04. The sequence continues at coordinate 142,174 of NZ_KV841604.1, forward strand.
GAAAAGGATGCCTATTTTGATGAATAAAGCAATTCAGAATATTCTTTATTTAGCTTTAAGTGCTGATAATATTTGTGTTCGGATACTTTCCACTCCGTCAGGATTTGCTGGTAGAAAAATTGTATTATTTCCCTTATTGTCTGCAAAATTATTCAACGTGTCAAGGTATTGGTTGGTTAAAAGAATGGACATGATTTGTTCTTCCTTCAATTCAACATTCGCACCTTTCAGCTCTTTGATAGAATCTGCCAAACCATCCACAATCGCTTTCCGTTGCTCTGCAATCCCTACCCCATGAAGGCGGTCTTTTTCCGCTTCTGCTTCTGCGGCAGTTACAATTTTAATTTTATCAGCTTCAGCCAATTCTTGAGCAGCAACACGTTTCCGTTGGGCAGCGTTAATCTCGTTCATTGATTGCTTGACTTCTGCGTCTGGCTCAACCTTGGTAATTAAGGTTTTTACGATGATATAACCGTAAGTAGACATTTCTTCTGCTACCTGTTTTTGTACTTCAAGTGCAATTTCATCTTTTTTTTCAAACAATTCATCCAATGTCAATTTAGGAACAGATGAGCGCAAAGCATCTTCAATATAAGATTTGATTTGAGCTTCTGGACGAATCAATTTATAGTAAGCATCTGTTACGTTATTTTCATTAACACGGTATTGTGTAGCAACATTCATCATGACAAATACATTATCTTGTGTCTTCGTTTCAACCACAATCTCACTTTGCAAGAGGCGCAATTGCACACGCGCTGCGATATGATCAATACCAAATGGCAAACGCAAATGAATTCCACTATTACTTAACTTTTGATATTTCCCAAAACGTTCTATAATCGCTACAGACTGTTGACGAACGACATACAACGAGCTAAAAAGAATGAAAAACAGCACGACAATAATAATTGGCACTATTAAAAATAGCATAATATGAAACTCCTATCTTCTTTTTCAAAATTATAGCATACTTATAAGAGTTTATCAAACAAAAGCGATAAAAACTAGTTAAATCACTATGTTAAATTTCTCTTCAATATCTCACAATATCTAGTTTATATCCAACCATTTTCTTGCGCAATTCGAACCGCTTCCAATCGATTTTCCGCTGCTAATTTCGTTAGAATGCTTGACATATAATTACGAACGGTACCATTTGACAGATAAAGCTTTTGAGCGATTTCTTTGCTAGATAGACCTCTTGCTGCCGCTTGCAAAACCAAAATTTCTTGATTGGACAAGGGATTTTTACTTGTCATCATGACTTCCATCAACTCAGGAGAATATTCTTTTTTTCCGTCTAACACAGTATGAATCGTTTTCATAAGGTCGGCTATACTGCGTTCTTTTAAGACATAAGCATCTACATCTGCTTTAATCGCTCGCTCAAAGTAACCAGGACGTTTAAATGTGGTGACAATAACGACTTTGACAGTTGGCTGCTTCTCCTTGACCCATTCCAACACATCTAAACCTGTCTGCTTAGGCATTTCCACATCTAAAATAGCCACATCTATCTTTTGAGATTGCAGCAGATTCATTGCTTCCTGCCCATTAGAAGCCTGATGAACCGTTTCCACGTCTGATTGCAGTTCTAGCAATTGACACAAAGCATCCCGTAGCATGCTTTGATCTTCGGCTACTAACAATTTCATTTGTATCCCTCCATTGGTAAGTTTATTCGAATCTTAGTTGGCTGTTTACAGCTTAAAATCTCTACTTGTCCAGACAATGATTCTACACGCTCCCGAATAGAATGCAACTCTTTTCCTGTGGCAATTTTGAAACCTTTCCCATTATCCTCAACATCTGCTATTAACCTATTTTTTTCAGAATACAGATGAATTTGGCAACTGCTTGCTTGAGCATGCTTGATGATATTCGTTGCTAATTCTAGTAAAACCATACTTAAACTTGATTGAATATTCGGTGCGATGCTAGCAATATTGAGTTGATGCTGTACTTGTACCCGAATCCCACTCATTTCCAGCATAGCCTGAATAGTCACTAACTCCTCATCCAAGGTTCGTGTTTTTAGATTATCAATAATCCGTCGCACATCTGCCATAGACTGCTTGCTAATTTCATGTACTTCCTGCAATTCTTTACCAGCTTTCTCATAGGATTTCATTTGAAGAAACTGTTGTGCTAATTCTGTCTTGACACTGAGCATAGCAAATGTATGTCCTAGACTATCATGTAGGTCTCGTCCAATACGATTGCGCTCATTTTCAGCTAGAAACAGATTGAGTTGAGCATTCTGCTTTCTTTTTTCCTCCTGAAGCAATTCAGCCAACTGCATGCGATACAATCCGAATGTGAGTAAATCCACAAAGATAAAGGTCACAAGCAAAAATATCAGATAGGATAAATCACTCGGATTTTTCAGAAAAATAGAAAACAGAATGATTGGCTGTAAGGTAAAAAAGGTCCAAAAGCGCCAAGATTTAAATGGAATTTCATTAAAGTGATAGATTAGTAGATTTGATAGATAAAAGATGTACCAAACAAAACTTGGATTTAACCAAATAGAACTATAAAAAATGTAGGCAATCATTATCCACCAAGACAGCCACTGGTGAGACGGATGATTATCGAGTAGAAGATTGTAATAAGCTCCGATAAAAAATGCTGTCCACAACAAGAGCAAAAGCGAGTAGTCCCCGCTGATGACCCCCGCTATTGGAAAAACAATAAAAACTAAAGCAATATGAAACAGATAGTGAATATTTTTTAGTTTTTTCCACATAAATTATTTTACCTCAATCCGTTTTTTGAGTTGAAGAACCACTAGGCTGACACCAACTGTGTAAACCAGAACAATCAGTGCTGCAATGGCATTAAACTCGCGATGTTCCAAATAAGAAGATACAATCTGCATGAGTTGATAACTAGGAGTCAACTTACCGATTGATTGGAGCCATTTTGGAAACATGGTCAAAGGAAACCAAAGACCACCCAGGACTGCCAAAGCCATATAGGCAATATTCCCCACAACAGACATAAGCTGAGCGCTGGGAAGCAAACTCACTAGTACTCCCATAGCAATGAAAACCAAACTTCCAAACAAAATAATTAGGGCGATGATTAACCAATCCATTGCAGAAAGATTGACTCCACGAACAAAATGTCCAACAGAAAATACAACGACTATGGAAAGAAGGAAAGTCAGTAAAGCACTGAAAAGTTTGGATATATAATATTCTATCATAGAAACAGGTGAGTGTTGAAGCATTTTTTGCCAATTATTAGTTTTATCAGACTGCAAGGTGCTTGGAATACTAAAGAAAGCACTGGACATAATACTAAAAACTGTCATAGAAAAGAGACAGGTTTGGAGTACAAGTGTAGGGGTGGCACTCCCAGACATCATACCTGAGAAAATCAGATAAAAGACACTAGGCAATCCAATAGACAATAGATAATAAGCCGCTTGGCGCTTCATTAAAATCAATTCAACCTTCATTAAACTTCTCATATTTTTCATGATACATCTCCTTTTACTCTTGCGTTGTCTCAAAAATACTATCCAATAGTGTCCGGTTGCGCACTTCTACTTCCTCAATCGTACAACCATTCTCTACCAAGACTTGCCACACTTGACCAGCCTTTCTAGTTGCAAAGGAGAGAGCATTTTGCTTGATTTCAATTTCGGTCACTTCAGGTAACCTTTCCAAAATAGCTTGGTAAGAAAGCGGAATAGTAAAGTGTTTTTCTTGTTCTTCGCTGCGCATAGCGTAAGGCGTCGTATCACGAATCAATTCACCCTTATGCAAAACCAAAATCCGATCTGCTGTATGCTCCACTTCCTCAATATAGTGAGAAGAGTAAATAATGGTCACACCCTTTTGCTTCAATTCATCCACAATTTCCCAAAAATGCTGCCGAGTGGAAGTATCCATAGCAGAAGTCGGCTCATCTAAAAAGAGAATTTTAGGTCGGCCAATAAGAGCTAAAATAAAAGAAAACAACCGTTTTTGCCCACCAGATAATTTGCTGGCTAGCTGATCTTTTTGCTTATCCGTAAATGTCAAAAGGGCATCAACTTCTTGATTAGTTAAACTACGTGGGTAAATACTTTGAAAAAAGTTCAGTAGTTCTTTTACCTTCAAATCTGCCACAACTGTATTTTCCTGTGGTAAAATGGCAACAATCTGCTTTAATTGCTCATCTGTTGGCTTTAATCCTCGAACACTAGCCTGCCCACTTGTAAGAAACTTATCACCTAGCAAACAATCCATGAGCGTGGTTTTCCCAGCTCCATTTGGACCAATCAACGCCACACATTCTCCCTCGTTAATAGTAAAAGAGATATCTTTCAAAATTTCTTTCCCACGAATCTTTTTAGATAAACGGTTCACCTCAATCAGCTTCATCTTTTTCTCCTCATTATTTTTATTGGTGGAAATGCAACACATACAGAAGTCCTAGCAATTGGCTCAGGAAGTTTCTGGTCAACGATTAGATTACCACAAAGTTACTTGCAGCAAGAAGAATAAAACAGGTTGTAGACTTGGTTTATAACTCTACATTTCCTCTTGTTACTTTCATTATATCTCAACTCTTTTATCGCCACTAGATGATTTTGTCATCGCTCAACATGACAAATGTCATAAAAAAGACGACTCCATCGAGTCGCCCTTCGCAATAATTCTTCTGTTTTATTCAACACTAAAAAGGTATGGATAAACTGGCTGTCCGCCATTATGTATTTCTACTTCTACATCTTCAAATTTTTCAGTAATATCTTGCGCTAGTTCATTAGCCAAGTCTTCACTACCGTCTTCACCGATATAAATCGTTACAATCTCACTATCTACATCTAGCATTTTGCTAAAAGTTTCATTCAATGTCGTCAACATGTCTGGATTGGAAACAACAATTTTTCCATCCACCATACCAAGGTTATCGTTTTCATGAATTTCAAGACCATCAATCGTTGTATCACGAACAGCTGTCGTCACACTACCACTGACAACATCAGCAAGAGCAGCCGTCATACGATCATGGTTGTCTTCAATGGATTTGCTTGGGTCAAAAGCTAACAAGCTAGTCAAACCTTGCGGAATCGTTCTTGTTTCAATCACTACAGCAGGTTGTTCTATCACTTCAGCCGCTGATTGCGCCGCCATGAAAATATTTTTGTTGTTTGGCAGAATAATGATATGACGAGCATTCACATGTTCAACAGCCTTGATGAAATCTTCTGTTGAAGGATTCATCGTTTGCCCGCCAGAGATGATATAGTCCACACCTTGTGCCTTAAAGATATCTGACAATCCTTCTCCTGCAACTACCGCAATAATAGCATATTCTTTTTCTTCTGTTGGCTGGCTATTTTCACGTTCTTCTTTTTCAACCTGCGCTTCGTGCTGATTGCGCATATTATCTACTTTGACCTTGACAAGGCTTCCGTATTTCAATCCTTCTTGCATGACCAGACCAGGGTCTTCCGTGTGAACATGAACTTTTACGATTTCATCATCGTTTACGACAAGAAGTGAGTCGCCCAGTTCATTCAAATAGTTGCGGAATTCATCATAGTCAAATTCTTTTACATACGTTGGACCTTTTTTCAAAGCGACCATGATTTCCGTACAATAGCCATATTTGATGTCTTCTGTTGCCACATGACTAGCTACCGACTTATGGTGTTCTGCATTGATCATTTCTGTCATAGTTGCAGGCGTTGCTTGAAATTCTTCAGACGCAATGTATTCGCCTGTCAATGCTGACAAAAAGCCTTCATAAATGAAAACAAGACCTTGACCACCAGAGTCCACAACACCAACTTCTTTTAAGACCGGAAGCATGTCTGGTGTTTTAGCAAGAGCCACCTTAGCACTATCAAGAGCTGCTTTCATGACCTCAACAGCATCATCTGTCTCTTCTGCTTTTTTCTTAGCACCAATCGCAGCTCCACGAGAAACCGTCAAAATCGTTCCTTCAACCGGCTTCATCACAGCTTTATAGGCCACTTCCACTCCAGACTGAAAAGCAAGGGCTAAATCTTGTCCTGTTAGCTCTTCCTTTTCTTTTACACTTTGAGAGAAACCACGGAAAAGCTGAGAAGTGATAACGCCAGAATTTCCACGCGCACCCATTAAGAGCCCTTTTGCAAAAATTCCAGCTACCTCACCAACAGTGGAAGCAGATTTGTCCGCAACTTCCTTTGCACCATTTTCAATGGTCATTCCCATATTGGTACCTGTATCACCGTCTGGCACAGGAAAAACATTTAAAGAATTGACATATTCAGCCTGTTTATTCAAACGAGTAGATGCAGACTGCACCATTTCTTGAAATAAACTAGTAGTAATATTTGACACGATTATTCTCCTACAACTTTAATATTTTGGATATAGACATTTACTGTTTCGGCAGTAATTCCAAGCTGATTTTCAAGACTGAATTTCACACGTTCTTGAATATTTTTAGACACTTCACTGATCTTGGTACCATAGCTCAAAACTGTATACACATCAACAGCAATGCTACCGTCGTCCGTGGTCTTTACTACAACGCCTTTCGCATAATTTTCTTTACCTAATAAAGCTTGGAAATTATCTTTAATGGCATTTTTACTGGCCATTCCGACGACACCAAAAATTTCAGTTGCTGCCCCACCAACAATTGTCGCAATGACATCATCTGTCAGTTCGATTTGACCATCTTTTGTATTGATTTTTACAGTCATAGTTTCTACCTCAAAAGTATTTTATAGTTTATTTTACCATATTTTACGCGGACTGTAAAAGAGAGAGTACACAATTAGAAAGGATTCAGTCAATGCTGGGGATTTTCCTTGTCGTAAAAAATCTATTTTCTTGTGCAAAAAGAAAAAGGACCCCAGAGGTCCGATTCTTCATAAATTAAACGCGTTCAACTTTGCCTGATTTAAGGGCGCGTGCTGAAGCCCAAACTTTCTTAGGTTTACCATCAACTAAGATTGTCACCTTTTGAAGATTTGGTTTCACAGTACGTTTTGTTTGGTTCATTGCGTGAGAGCGGTTATTTCCTGATACAGTTTTACGACCTGTAAAGTAACATACTTTTGCCATTGATACTTGTCCTCCTGATTAGTTTCACGGGTTTTATACCACATACCGTAAAATTTTATCACAATTTCTATGATTTTGCAAGACTATTTTCTCTATATTTCAAAATTTAGCCAAGGCAGCCCAATCCATCAGTCTTAAATATAGATAATTCCCAAACGACCGAAAGATACATCTCCCTTTACATAGAGGGTCTTGTCTTTCTCATTGATATTACGGGGATTGGTAACTGTGCCGAAAGCATTGTCTACATCCAACTCCACACGCCAATTACTCGGCACATATAATGTAGCATTTCCAAAAGATACATCAACATCAAAGGTCGCAGAATCGCCTTTTATCGTGGCATTGTCAAAATAAACTGTGGCATTACCAAAGGTACAATCTAGCGTTTCATAGGTAAAATCTTCCGAATTGATATAGCGCGTACCACTTCCAAAATTAATATCCCCATTTATAATGCGATGAGCATTTGAACCACGATAAACACCCCAAATCCGTTTTGGTTTAAAAATCAATCCAATACCAATAGAAGCCAGAATCCCTGCTAAGAAAATCGTTCCAGATGAGATTGGCAAAAAGTGATAGCTACTATTTGCAACGATTAAGGAAATAATGGCTAAAATAACCCCACCAGATAAATTTCCTCTCCAAAAATTTTCAATCGCAAAGTAAGCAAAGCCCAGTACAACGAGCATCGGCCAAAAATTAAAATCCATAACTGGAATACCAAAATTTCCTTGTAGTAGCACCCAGCCTGCTAATACCAAAAGCCCCACTCCAAACAATGTTTTTCTCATAATATTTACCTCATTTCACTTAATTTTTCTTTTAAGAATTGAAAATAATGCCGAGACACATGCACTTGCTTATGGGTATCATAAAAGCGAATACTGCTAGTCCCTGAAAAAGACTTTTCTAATGAATAAATTGCTTTAATATTCGTAATCGTTGATTTAGAAATACGACAGAAATACCGCGGCAAACATTCTTCTAGCTCATACAATTTCAGTTTGACTTCATAAGCATTATTTCGAGCATGCGCAAAAATTTTATTTCCATCCGTTTCAAAGAAGAGGATCTCTGCTAAATCAACATAGTATTCGCTCGTATCTTTGTAAAAAAGAATAGACGGCTTAGCAACTTCTTCCAGAGAACGCTGAACGCGCTCTATCTGCTCATCAAAGCGAGGTGCCTTAATGACAATTTCTGCTTCTTCTAGATTAGAATCTAGCTCTACTCGAATCTTCATAAACGCTCCCCTCGTTTTTCTTTATTTTATTATAACAATTGGTTCGTGAAATTCAAGCGGTTTTCAGTAAGTGGTTCATTTCGAGACGCAAGTGGTTGTAAAATTTGGATATCCTACTTGTTTTTCATAAGCTGGTCAGATGCGATTAGCTTTTTTTACACAACAATGCTTAACAATAAACAAAAAGCCTTCAATCAATGAAGACCTTCAATGATGCCGATTATAGGGCTTGAACCTACGACCTACGCGTTACGAGTGCGTTGCTCTACCAACTGAGCTAAATCGGCATTCAACACATTCTTATTCTAACACGTCAAATTTTTTTGTCAAGAAGTTTTTAGGAAATTTTCTTGATTAAAACCATGCAGGGATTATGTGAATCCCACAGCCGAGGGAAGATTTCTAATTTTTTAAAACCTTGAGCCTGATAGAAAGCATTCGTTCTATCGTAGGTTGGATAATGACCCTGTGCCACTGTTTTGACTTGTAAATAGTCAACCTGTTGTCTTGCTGCCATTTCCAAGACATTCACTAACTTTGATCCAATCCCTTGCCTATGATAGTCTTTCTTGATAGCTAGGCAGTCAATCTCTGCACAGTCTTCACTGGAATAAGACAAACTAATAAAACCAAGCGGATCATCACCTTCATAAGCTCCCCAGACACGAAGTTTCCCAGCCGCCTCAATATAGGCTTGAGTACTATCTGGAATACCAAACCACTCTGGTAAATCAGCCAAAATCTCAGCTGCAATCGCTAACTTCTGCTCCTCTTTCTTGATTTCTTTAATCTGAGCCATTCCTCTCTCCCATTCCTGCCAACAAATTTTTATCTTTTATGTATTTAACAATCAACAAAAATCCCGCACAAGGCGAGATTTTCTTGTTTATTTGGTAAGCCTAATTAAGCTTTACCTTCTGAACCAAATACATCGATACGTTCTTCAACAGCTTCTGTAATGGCTTCAAAACCTGGTTTCAAGAATTTACGTGGGTCAAAAAGTTTCTTCTTATCGTATTCTGCTTCGTTTGCTTCGTATTCAGCAACGAATTTACGAGTAGCTTTTGCAAAAGCAATTTGACATTCAGTGTTTACATTTACTTTAGCAACACCCAATTTGATAGCTGCTTGGATTTGGTCATCAGGAATACCTGAACCACCGTGAAGTACGATTGGGAATCCAGGGACAGCTTCTGTCAATTTTTGCAAGTGGTCAAGGTGAAGACCTTTCCAGTTAGCTGGGTATGGTCCATGAATGTTACCAATACCTGCTGCAAGGAAGTCAATTCCAGTTTCAACCATTGCTTTTGCATCTTCGATTGGAGCTAATTCACCGTCACCGATGATACCGTCTTCTTCGCCACCGATTGTACCAACTTCAGCTTCTACTGACACGCCATTTGCATGCGCAAATTCAACAACTTTGCGAGCTTTTTCAAGGTTTTCTTCAACTGGAAGATGAGAACCATCAAACATAACTGAAGTGTAACCAACTTTGATACATTCAAGTGCATCTTCATAATGACCATGGTCAAGGTGAATAGCAACTGGTACAGTAATTCCCATTGATTCTACAAGGTTTTCGATGAGAAGTTTACATACTTTGTAACCACCCATATATTTAGCAGCACCCATAGAAGTTTGGATAAGAACTGGAGCTTTTTTAGCTTCTGCTGCACGCAAGATAGCTTGAGTCCACTCAAGGTTGTTTGTATTAAATCCACCAACTGCATAACCATTGTCACGAGCTGCTTGGACAAATTTTTCTGCTGAAACGATTGCCATTAGTATTAGGCCTCCTATTTATTTTTATGGGTTTTCCCATTTACATTGTTTATTTTATCACTTTTTAGGAAAAAATACCAGTGTTTCCTAATCTTTTAAGCATTTTCTCTTATGAAATTGTTTCTCTTTCCTTACATCGCAAAAATAATAACATAAAATGTAACAACATCAACAAAAAAACTGGCCGAAGCCAGCTTATCTGATGCGGAGAGAGGGACTTGAACCCTCACGACCTAAAGCGGTCACAGGATCCTTAGTCCTGCGCGTCTGCCAATTCCGCCATCCCCGCTATTGAGTACCTTATTAGTATAACAGGATAGAAACTCCTTGTCAAGAAAATTTTTTGAAAAAATGTATCTGTCAGCACTTAAAATCACTCCCTAAAGCCAACTCTTGTTTGAAACTTCTTCGATATAGGTTCTTTAGATATGAACACAACACAAAGAAACTCCTACGAAGCTTGTCGTTCATAGAAGTTTCTTACATTTGTTTTATTTCACATGATTTTCGTAGTCATCTTGTGCTTTTTTATTAGAAGTTTCTTTTTCTTTTAGCCATTTCTTTTTGGCATTTTCGTATTCTTTTGTTGTTACAATCTTGTCTTGCAGTTTGACATATTTAAAATAACTGCTTGATCCACCTTTAATGCCGACTAGAGAATAAGAACGACTAAATGGAACTGTTTTCGTCACGGATGGTGTTCCCCCAAGAGACAGGTTTGGCATTGTCAAGCCACTATCAATTAACCACGCTTGTGCTTTGGCATATTTTTCATAGCGCTTCGTTTCATTGGTTTCAGCATTTGCTTCTGCTAACATCTCTGTATACGTGTCCAGTCCAACTGCCTTAATCTTATCATTTTCTTGACCTGGCTCCAGACCAAAGTTTTGTAAACTACCACCATTTTTTGTATTCAAAGTATCTAAATAAGTAGATGGGTCTTGATAGTCACCAGACCAGCCACCATTATACAGATCATAGTCCTTTTGAGCAGCTGTATTAGCAAAATAACTGATATTATTTAATTCATCTGAACTCATTTGTTGAATATCAATGACAACATTTTCTGTGCCCAAGACAGACTCAACAGATTGCTTCATGGAACTTTCCGATTGAACACCAATTTTGCTTGTCTGATCAGTCGGTACATCTAAGTGAATAGGGAACTGAACACCTTTTGCTTGCAATTCTGCTTTAGCTTGAGCAAACTTCGCCTTGGCTTTTTCTGGATTGTAATAAGCATCTTGTGCATCGGCCAAATTCATATTTGACCATTCTGAACCATAGTTTACCAATTTAGAAGACACAACATCACCAAACGTTTTATCACCGATAGAAACAAATGTTGGTGGCACGAGTGTGTTCCGCAATACCTTTGTCGCTCCGTCTTTCCCATTACTTTGTGCACCATAAGAAGTACGATTATAGGCAAAGTTGATAGCTTGGCGGAAAGCTTTATTTAGCACCGCTTCTTGGGTCGCAGCCTTTTGAGCATCTGTTTTCTTAGATGTATGGTTGTAAGACTGACGATTTAAATTAAAGTTATAATAGTAGCTGGTCGCATCTTGCAAACTATAGATGATATTGTTAGCATATTGTTTCTTAACAGAAGCAAAACTAGAGCTATTTGGATAAAGACGAGCTGCACTATAGGCACCATCTGTGAAGTTACGGATAAGGGCTTCTTGGTCAGAGCCGTCATAATATGTCAATTTGATATTGTCCAAATGAACATTCTTTTTATCATAGTAATGAGGATTTTTAGCAAATTCCATAGAAGACTTGGCCGTCAGAGATTTCAACAGATACGGACCATTGTATAGAATGCTGGTTGGTTTTACAGAACCAAAATTTTTTCCTTGTGATTTCAAGAAATCTGCATTAACTGGGAAGAGGATATTATTGGTCGTTTTTGAATTCCAATAAGTCTCTGCACGGCTGAGTGTATACTGTACTGTATAGTCATCTAGAGCTTTTACTCCAACCGTTGAAAAATCTTTCGTTTCCCCCTTGATGTAAGCATCCAAACCTTTGACAGAATCTTGAACGAGGTAAAGGGCTTCTGATTTATTATCTGCGGCGTATTTCAAGCCAGTTACAAAGTCTTGCGCTTTTACACTTGCGTACTCTTCACCTTCTGATGTGTACCATTTAGCATCTTTACGTAATTTATACGTATATGTCAAGCCATCTTTGGAGACTGTCCATGACTTAGCAAGCGCCGGAACTAAATTTCCGTATTGGTCATTTTCCAATAATCCATCAACTAAGTTAGTCACAACATCTGAAGTTGTCGCACGGTTCGCCATCAGATAATTTAGCGTGTCTGGATCTTGTGTATACACGTATGAATAAGTTGATGTGCTAGAAGCTGACTTGCCGCAACCTGATAATAGGATTCCAGCGCTTAGCACAACTCCTGTTGCAATAATCCATTTTGATGATTTCATAGATAAACCTCCTCTAATGTCACATCTTGTTACATTGAATATTATACCGAAATAGTTTCAAAAAGTAAAGAGCTGTTTTTGACAGAAAATATTATTTATTCAAAATACTAGTTATTCACTGCATAATATGATTAAAATAAGCCGCAAAATACATAAAGAAGCAAAAATAATAAATTTATCTTTTGACTCAAATTGAATAAACATTCTTTTAAAGTGATAAATTGTAAAATATAGTGCAACAAAAAAAC
>NZ_KV841605.1:0-2398 GCF_001839535.1 Streptococcus sp. HMSC36C04
CATGTGTCGGCGGTTCGATTCCGTCTCGCGCCATATTAGTTTAATATCAGGAAGGGTAGCGAAGAGGCTAAACGCGGCGGACTGTAAATCCGCTCCTTCGGGTTCGGGGGTTCGAATCCCTCCCCTTCCATACCTTTACGGGCATAGTTTAAAGGTAGAACTAAGGTCTCCAAAACCTTCAGTGTGGGTTCAATTCCTACTGCCCGTGTTTATTGTGAATATGGCGGGTGTGGTGAAGTGGTTAACACACCAGATTGTGGCTCTGGCATGCGTGGGTTCGATCCCCATCACTCGCCTATTTTATATTATTGGGGTATAGCCAAGCGGTAAGGCAAGGGACTTTGACTCCCTCATGCGTTGGTTCGAATCCAGCTACCCCAGTTTAACTTTGCCGGCGTGGCGGAATTGGCAGACGCGCTGGACTCAAAATCCAGTGTCCGCAAGGACGTGCCGGTTCGACCCCGGCCGCCGGTATAGTACTAGCCCAGTAGAAATCTTATTCTACTGGGCTTTTTTTGATGTTTTTCTTTATCGTACCCCAAATTGTACCCCAATTATAGTCTATCCATGATAGATTCTACCTCTTTGAACTCTTTATCAATTCTTTCTGTCATAGTATGACCATATACCTTTATCAACATTTGGATATTTTTGTGACCTAGTATTTTTGCAACTACTCCCATGTCAACATTATTGTGTAATAGATATGAGCCGTAGGTATGACGTAACCCTTTTGTGGTTATCACTGGCTGAATATTTAGTTCATTTAAAATATTTTTAAGGGCTTTATTTGCTGTGGCAACAGATGGTATATCATGCTCTAATCCATAATGGAAAAAGAGAAACTTCTCTTTATTTGTTCGCTCTAGAATTGCATTGACATGAATTTGTTCTTTTCTTAACTCCGTTATAATCTCAATAGTTTTGTTATCTATTGGTACTGCTCGTATGGAGGTATCATTTTTTGCTTTTGTCCACCCCCATGTTGTAGTGTTATATCTTCTATGTGTGTATAAATAATGGTCTTCTAACTTTGTATCATCATCAGTTATACCAATTGCTTCTCCATACCTCATGCCTGTTTTAGCTACGATATATAGAACATGATATATAACTGTTGTCTCATAGTCTAATTTTTTTTCCAGATAGTTTACTAGTCTATGATAATCCTCAACACTATGAATATATTTTTCCTCGTTTTTTTGAGCTTCCTTTCCTGCAAAGAGTTCTACGTTACTTGTAAAATCATCAAGAACTATTTTATCTGATTGAGCTAATTGTATAGTTTTCCTAATTGTTGAATTGATTCTACTTAAGTAATCATATCCCACAGTCTCTCCATAGATATTCATAATTCTTTGATATTCTATCGATTTTATATCAACTATTGCTCTATCTCCAAACAATTTTTTTATTGTTTTTCCATAAGTCTGGTAATTTTTCTTTGTAACTTTTGATAACTTCTTCTTAGGTCTAATTTTCAAGTCATACCAAGTCTGATACCAGTCATAAAGAGAGGTATACCTGTCTAAAGTATACCCTTGTCTTAGTTTTTGCTGAACTTCTAGAGCAGCGTTTTCGGCTTCTCTCTTTGTTTTAAATCCTGATTGATGTTCAACTGTTTTTCCTTCGTTATCTCTTATTTCAAATAAAAATAGTCCTGTTTTTTTATTTTTCCTAACTCGCGGATTAAATTGGGGAATATACATAAAATCTCCTTCTTAAAACTTTACATGCAAAATTTCTTCCACAGTACTAATAGGAACAGCTCCTAAACGTTTATTGCTATAGAAATGAAAACCTTGATTTACAAGTAATATTTTAGCTTCATGAATTACTTTCCTTGCTGTTCCTTCTTTTAAGCCCTGCTTCATAAGGTCATTTTTTGTAATAAGTTGTTTTTCCATTTTTCATTTTCCTTTTCTATTTTTACTTTCCAATCACATATGTAAATTGGCTCGCTGTTGCTTTATCAAATGTACGATAAGAAACAACTCCAAGTCCTTTAGCGTTTGCTTCTGAAATGAGAATAGAACCATCTGATTTGACCTGCTCCACAAATGCAATATGCCCATAAGTTGGGTCTGCGCCAGCTTGCTCAGGAGAGAAGCTAAGAGCACTATGTTCAGTTGGTGTATGTGTGGTTTGGTAGCCTGCTTTCTGCTTCCAATCCCCACCATTGCCCATATAAGGGTCAAAGTTAACGCCTACCTCTTTGGCTCGATTATAGACAAACCACGTACATTGTCCCCAAGGATAAGTTGCAGAAGTATAGTTAGAAGTGTTGATTGCCTTTGTAAGGCTATATCCAGCAGGCACTCCATCAGAAGTTACGCCTCCACCGTATCGTGTTTTGGCATTAGTTGTATCACCTGTTAAAGTGTCTTTGAAGAGGTTA
>NZ_KV841605.1:2498-15036 GCF_001839535.1 Streptococcus sp. HMSC36C04
CTTTGAAGAGGTTATACCATTTTCTCGCATTCTTCTTCAGCTCACTAGCTTTGGTTTGACCGTCTGATAAAGCGACCCCTTCATAATGTTCTGACCAATAAAGGGCTGCCTTTTCAGGGTCAGTCGCTTTTTGCATTTCTGTTTTTACTTTATTATAAGAGCCGTTTAACTCTGTAGATAATAGGTCTAGTTCAATATCAGAATCTAATTTCTTTTGCTTTGCTTTTGACCAGCGATTCCCATTGATAGTGGAAGACCAGCCTGACCATTGGAAATACCCAGCTACACCACCACCTGTATTGACTGCTTTAGGGTCAAATCTACTTTCACGTTCTGCAACCGCTAAGCTTCCAGAAGCTCCTGCGATAGTAAATTGTTCTTGTGAAAGTTCATAATTGAGGATTTTTATGACATCATTAGCCCGCTCTTCTGAAATATTAGCTTTTTGAGCAACCTCTTTAGCGGTCAGTTTGGTTTGTAAACCGTTTGTTTGACCATTAGAAGACGCACTACCAGCGAAAGCTCCCATGATAATGACGACTAAAAACAAAGGTAAAAACAGAGCACTTAAAGCACTAACAATTACTAGTTTTTTCTTCATCTTCCCTCCTAAGTTTTCACATAGACTGTCATTATCACTGTTTCAAATCGCCATTGAGCCGTCAAAATAAGAGGATTTTCTTTGATAGTTGCCAACAATTGCTCTTTCTCAGCCTCTTTTACTGAAAATAAAAGGAGAAAGTCAATAGAAGGCTTTCTCCTTTCATAGGCAAGGGCAACCGCATTGTTCACCGTCTGTTCAAAACCTCTTTTAGAATAAATGCGTGTATTCATCATTCCTTTCCTCCTCTCAATCGTGCTAATTCCTCTATTATCTGATGTTTACGGTTGATATTGACTTTTAATTTATCGTCTTTTGGCAAGGTTTTACGATAGTTCCTGATAAAGGCATTTGAACCTTGCGCTTGGTATAATGCTTCATCATCTTTATAAGGTTCTAATTCCTTTTCAAGTTTATTGATGTGATGTTTTTGTCTCCAAGAGAGGCGATTTTGACGGCGCTCTTCAAACTCTTTCTGTTCTCTGCTTTGCTTTGTATCCATTAGCGGAGAAGGTTCTGTGTCAAAAGGTTGAACGCTTGTGTCTTCTTCCTGAATAGCAGATTCAAAAGTCTCCATTGGCATATCTGGCTCTTGAAATGGTGTTGTTACCTCGTCGGGAACGCCTGTTTCTTCAAAGGAAGAAGTAGCGGGTGTTTCCTCCTCGTCATTTTCTGAAGGTGTTGAACTTTCTGTTTTTTCTGAAGTCGGATGGGGATTTGAAAAAAGAGTTTTCATCTGTTTACCAGCATTCATGAATAGTCCCGCTCCAAATCCCGCTCCAGCAAGGAAAAAGTTTCCAGATGTTTGAGCCATTTCAAAGGCGTTAGTGGCTTTTGTAGGTAGCTGCTTCATAGTTTCCTGTCCATTTGTCACGGTTTCTTTGACTTTGGTATCTATCTCATCAAACGTAATCTTTGCTCGTGAACCGAGTAACAATTCAATCAATTCTCCTTTGTATTTCCAAAGCAACCAATAAATCACACCTTTAGCACAAACAGAGACGATTAGTTCAAAGAGAGCGCTAAAAGTAGACAAGGAAGAAAAATCTCCAATAACCTTATCAAAGCCACTACTTACTAAGTTTTCAATGATTTTTTCAAGGTAAAGTAAAGCCAAAGTTAACAGGCTTGTAATGGCTGGGAAAGCAAGACCACCAAACATGACCTTAAAAACTCCAAAAAGAATATCTTGCATTTTGGGAATAAAGGAAACCAAAAGGGCAATAGGAAAAAGAAGAATCATGATAAGGACAAGGGCTTGTGCAAGGACATTGAGCAACTGAATTAAGACAATAGGAATGGCGATGACAATTGCTTCTACCATTTTAAAAAGGATATAGAAGAACTTGACAGGGATATAGTCAGGAATGGCTGATACCCAACGGTTTTTCTCTTTATCATCGTTAGCTCCGTCTCCCATTTTTAAGTAATCATTTCTATCTGCGGTAGAAACGGCTTTAAATTTGCCTGATTTATCCAAGCTGCCTAGGACTTTTGAATCATCAAACAGTTCTTCTTTTCCTGTTTGACGGTTTTTGTATTTCCCGTTTTCTTGTCCTGTATTGACAAAGAGATAGGCTTTATAAGAGGTTTCTGCGATATAAGAATCAGCTACGGAAGACCCTATTTTTAAAGACTGATTTTTTCCGTAGGAGACAGAGACATTAGAAATGTGATGAATCGTAGTACTAGCGACATTGTCTACTGTATTGAGCAGATACAATCCACCAGAAGTTCCAGCAACTGTCCCAAACCAACCAAAGCCTAAAAAGAGAACCAGAAGGACATGAAGCAATCTTTGAGAGAAATTGCCTTTAGAAATGAGGAACTGATAAAAAAGATAAAAAGCTAGGCAAAGGAGAATCAGAAAGACTAATGATGACTGAGCCACACCAGAAGTAGCTCCTGTAAAGCCACGCCAAATGGATTGAGCCCCATTGAAGACGTATTGCTTGTAAGTGTCGTAAAGACGGACATTTTCTAAAATCCGAATCATCAAGGAGAAGAAACCAACAATGAGGTTAAGGAGGAAAAAGGGAAAGTTGACAAAGATTTCGTTGAACATCACCCAGATTCCGCTAATATCCAAAAATCCAGTTTGTACTGTATAAGATTTTAAAGAAAAAATATCCATGCCTTTTAATTTTTCAAATGCTTCTTGCACAAGCTCACCTCCTTAAGATGCGTATTTATTTTCAAGATTGGAAGAAACAGTAGTTTTCATTGGTTTTAGAAGTGGGTCAATACTATCAAAAATGTTATAAATGGAAATCATATTGAGATTGCCGTAAACATCTTTATAGAGGCATTGACCTGAAATCATATTTTTAATCCATTCCAGATTTTCTTCATTGTCCGTTAGTCCAACGTGTTCTAAAATATCAGAAAGTTCATTGTCTTCTCTAAAGGCAAAGAGTGTCCCAAAACCTGTGGTATCATCATCTCCTTCAGCGTCATGGACGGATTGGGTAATCAGACAAAGGACATTGTTAAAGAAGCGTCCAACACGGCGCATGGATTGGATAACAGCTCGTCCTTCTGCCGACTTCATTAGAACCCACGCTTCATCAAAAAATTCAATCGTATCTTCATAACGATTGAGTTCTCCAAAGCGTGTACAGAAAGCTCCCAAGGCAAACATCAGAGCCGTAGAATTGATTTCTTTATCGTCTGGGGTGACATCTTGTTGATTATCTTTACTATCTGGTAAGGATAAGTCTGCTACTTCTAAAACAGTCACTCGTTTATCATAAGACAATCCTTCTACGTTACCGTCTGAAAAAGCCAATTCCAAAATGGAATTTTCTACAATAGATGTTAGATAGTCTCCTACTTCAAAGATAGTGCCATCTGGATTATTGGTGAGCTCTTTGAGGACGTGTTTTAACCCAACGGTTTCTCCCGCTTGTCTTTGAGCTACCACTTTGTTAATCGCTCTAGAAATAGCGGTCATTTGCTTCATTGTGACCTTCATTCGCTTGTTAGAGAAAATAAGATAATTGAGCATATTTTTTGAAACCGAAACAGCGTCATCTTTATCCAACATGACAATTGGGTCAAGAGCTCCATGATTGGATTTCACCTTACTATCCAAAGTGACAAAGTTTATCTGTTTGATATGTTCAGCAAAAAGTGGGAATCGTTTTTCAAAGTCTGGGTGATGAGCAATTGCTTCAAAGTGTTTCCGGATAGAGCGTTTCGGGTCAACATACAAGCATTTCACATCTTGAAGAGAGGTTAGAAGAAAGATAAGTTCTGCCAAAAAGGATTTTCCTTCACCCGTTGCGCCAGTAATCAGGATATGTGGATTCTTTGTGAGTTTTCCTGCAATCCCTTCTTTATTTCCAACGGTCGCATTAAAGAGCACCATATTTTTAGACGCTTCTTGTGCCTTTTCAATACTTTCCCACCGACCTGTCCAATTATCCACCCGTCCAATATGCCAGCCAATATGGTTTCCTGAAGCTGTATTGGTAAACGGCATTAGCTCCGCAAAGCCTCTTGGAGTGACATAGTGTGTCCACGTTCTGGTCTTATTTTCAAGCGGTTGACCATAAAGGAGAGACTGGAAGAGATACGGCGTATCATGACTAGCTTCACTCACTTCTACGTGCATATCCTCAAAGTAACTTAAGACTACCTGACGGCGACGTCGTAATTGGGATAGGCTAGAAGCAGCAATAATGAGATAAGCTCCATATTCAATGACTTCTTCTTTCCCACCAACCTTTTTCATCAAGTCTTTGAGGGACATTGCCCCCAGAATAATTTCATCTTGTTGGACGGTATCAGTACTTTCGGCTTCATTCATAATATTGCGGTAACGAATATTAGAATGTGCCATTCGTCCTTTTAAAGAGTTCTTTTCGATAAATTCTGCTTTAATCCGTAGTTCTACAGGGAAATTAAAGCGTTGGGTAAATTCTCCCAGATGAAAGCCATTAAAAATAATGGGTGTTTTAGCAATCGGAAGTATGGTGAGAAAAGAAGAGCTATAGGGGCTGTCTAACTTCATAAAGCCCCCTGCCATTGGTCTTAAGACGGTATCTGTCACATTAAAGAGCGCCCGATTGGCGGTGACTTCTTGCTTTAGATGAGGGATATAGCGCAAGTATTGCATGCGTTGATAGTAAAAGAGCTCTTCATTGGTCAAACGTTGTGCCCGAAGAGCAGAAAGGGTTTGATAGATAGTCGTTTCACTCACCAGATAATCTTGCGCCCAATCTTCAGGAATCTCAT
The DNA here is from genome assembly GCF_001839535.1 of Streptococcus sp. HMSC36C04. Taxonomy (NCBI): domain Bacteria; kingdom Bacillati; phylum Bacillota; class Bacilli; order Lactobacillales; family Streptococcaceae; genus Streptococcus; species Streptococcus sp. HMSC36C04. Next base: position 7,339 of record NZ_KV841605.1, read on the forward strand.
ATTGAAAGCCCATGCTATTAGCAATCATTTCAGAGACTTCAGAGAAGCGCTCAACCGCCATATCCTGAACGGTGGTGTTCTGGTCATCTTTTAAAAGATTGACACCAATCAACCAGTCAAACTGATAGGGAATTTCCATTTCTTGTGTCAATTTGTCTGTCGAATACTGCAACAGTTCTTCCCCCAATGCTTGACTATCGGGGGACAAGGCATGAGAAAAGTCTTTCATCTTTTCTTCTAGCAAATAGTCCTTTGGAATCAAGGAGACTTCAAAGGACTTGTTTTTAACCAGTTTTTTTATTAGCTGAGCAGTTGTCAGCTTGTGTTTTTGTTTCTTAGCTTTATCAGTAATGGTGATGGGAGTGTTGGGAATACGATAAAAACTCATCACCGTTTTATCTGTTGTTAAAGCTATATTATCCTGTGTTTTAAGAATCGGATAGACTAGTTTTAAAACCATTAGACCTCCTTTATAAATCTGTTTTTTCAAAAACGATTTCTTCTTCATCCATCATTTTCATTCTATCTTCATGATAAATCGCTTTATGATTGAGACGAAAATCTATAAGATAGCAGATGTAATCCCATAAGAAAACGTGCATTTTCTTTCCTTGTGGTTCATATTCTGTATAGAACTTAGCGAGTTTATAAGGGATATACCAATAAAGATAACATGAAATGGAATGCGTTAATTTGTTTAACGGAAGAAGAAGTGAGCTAAACGCCGTCAACATCAAAATCAAGATGAGGGCAAAGACCACAAAAAAGGAAAGTTGCATGGGTGTCGCAAAATACCAAATGCGTTTTCCTTTTTGTGTTTTAACTTCTTGAATCCAGTAGGGAGCGTTTATCCCTCTAGCATAATCATACAATCGTTCTTCTTCCATATCACAACCCCGTTTCAATTCCAAAGAGACGGAGGAACCAGCCAAGGACATGGAGCAACTGTTTTCCACCTCCTGTTAAAGATGCAATAACAGTATAGAAAATAAGGGTTGAAAACAGACGCCCCCAAGAGCTATTTCTCCAAGCTAGAATGATAAGAATAATCGCTCCAAAGGTAATGAACCAGAAGCCATCTCCTTGTAACCATGTTTGTAAATTAGATGAACTCATTGATTAAACTCTCCTTTTATTCTTTTGTATTTGCGTAATTAGCAGGGATTGTATGGCTGACTTTCTCCACATAATAGGACTTCCCTTTTTCTGATAAGGTCAAGGTGAAGTTTTCAGCATGTGTAGAGCCTGCGACTTCAAACGTCACTTGAACATAGGCCATAACTGCTTTATCAGTTGCTTTGTAGTAACTAAAATCTAAGGTTTTAAAAGTAGCATTTTTTACAACCGTTACATTGTGAGCCACTAAGTCCAAGTTGTCTTGGTCAGTAGTATAGTTGGTAAAGAAAACATTGAGAAACTTATCCAGTTTCTTCTTTGCTTTCTCTGAAACTCTATCTGACTGATTGAGTTTGACTTCTGTATCGGTGCTTTTCTTATCTGCCTGATTGGTCGATAAACTTGAAAACCAAGGTAAGCCCGTAACATAATAGCCTGTTTTTGTTTTAGCATAAGGAATATTAAACCCCGTCACCAATTCTTTTTCTTCTGTCTTATCCCCATTTTTTACCATTTGTTTGTAATGCACCTCATACGTTGCCACATTATCTGTAACGGTTAGCAAACGTGACCAGCTCAATTGGCTAGGATTTTTGACTTGACCTTGTGCTTGAATATCAGGCTCTGAACCGTAGAAGCTCTTTAATTGCTTAGCTTGTTTGGTTTGACCGTCTGAATCCGCAGGAATGGTGAAATAACACTCTACAAAATCATTCAGATAATATTGCAGGCGATTATCTATTGTTTGAGGAGCAGAAGAAGTAGAAGAAGTGGGTTGTTTAGCAGCTATCATTTTTTCAAGATTGGTAACTTTACTAGATATTGTCATCGCACGAATGCCTCCTAGTAGCCCCACTAGCAAAATAAAAGCCAATCCTGACAGAACGGCAAGATTGACTGTTTTTTTGTTGGCAAGGGTTAATGTGGGTTTTCCTTTCTTTTTAGGGCGTTTAGTAAAATTTCCCAAATAAGTTTTCAAGTGATGATAGATAAGTTTTACTGTATTCATAAGTGCTCCTTACTGATTGGCTAGTTCAATCAATTTATTTCCTTTGGCGTAAAGCTGTTTATGAAGTTTATTGAGTTCACTATTGACATAATAGTAACCTCGCAATTCAGCATGGAGACTTTCAACCAGTGCTTCAGGGAGTTGTTTCACCTCTTCTTTTTTAAGAAGCCCGTGCAATTCCCCTGCTTTTTTCCAAGCTTCTTTATCATCATGGGCTTTCATCAGTTCTCCTAGCTCCAATGAGACCGCTCTGACTTTCTTTTCGAGTGTGTTTTGTGTTGCCATTATCAGTTCCTCCATAAATGTTGTTTGATTTTCTAAGATAACCTGTCTAAAAAGAGTGACAAGTTGTGTCGTCATGTGTTGATTGAAATCTAACACTTGACCATCCAGTGTAAAATAAGCGTGTTGGTAGTGGGCGGGATAATCAAGGTCAAGGGTGTCCCGTGCAAAAGCGTCTAAGAAAAACTCTTTTTCCTTCATCAGGACAATGTACAGATTCCAGAATTCGTTTTTATCAGGAAAGCAGGAAATTCCCTCGTAAATTTTCTTTACAAGCTTCATACGTCATCTTCTACCAAATCATGATAGCCAAGAAATCGATAAATATCATCAGAATCAAACCAAAGCCAATCATTGATTTCTGTTTCTGTGGGGATACTTCCTGAAAAAATATCTTCACCAAGTGAGGTTAGTCTGTCCATATCCCCCCGTTCACGGACAGTGGCTAGTGTATTGCGTGCACCTGACCAAGCCCTGAAATTGTCCAGACTATTTAATTCAACTTTATATTCCATTTCCTTTTTTCCTTTCAGTTTTATAGTACCAATTGAGCATAACCCGTCTGTAGGAGCATCTCTGCCACCCAGCGAGCGTTTTGACTCATCTTGTTTAATGGTTTTGTTTTTAATTCCTCAAAAAAAGGCTGCCTAGCCTCTTGTCTAGTTGCCTTTTTAATCGCATTTTGTCGGTGATTTTCATCTTTAAAGGATTGCTTTCTAAATTGTTCCGCATATTTTAATTCAGAATCTTTCTTAGGTTGATAATATAAAAGCCCCCAATAATCAATCAAATCTTTGACCAATTCAAAATCGTAAAACGATAGGTAGAGTTCTTCATAACCGACTGGGAAGGTCTTTGTTTGAAGAGGACGATTGAATTTATCGGGGATATTTATAGGTTTATATCTGTCCGACAATGACATTAAAATCAACTCCGTTTCGTTCACAAATTTCTTCTGCTAGTTTCGTATGATTGTTACTTAGATAGGCTTCAGAAATGATTTCTGAAAGCTCATCTGTCTGATAGACCATATCAACGATTTTCAACAATTTCAAAGCACTAGAGACTTGTTTTGTGACCCAATGTTTTGTCCTTGCATAGTTAATTTGACGGGGACGTGTGACAAATTTAAAACCCGCTTGTGTGCCAAGCAGGTTATCCCATTCACTATCATAGTTGCCGTTCCAATCTTTCACTTCAAAATAGTTATTTAAAATCCGAGCGCCTATTTTGGTCAAGTCTGTTTCCAGCGTATACCATTCTTTTAAAATATCAAACGCCTTGGTATCATGTAGTTCAATCTCATAACGGTTTTTATAATTATAAGCTTCATGGATATAGTCAACAGAAACATCTTTTAAGAGGGCTTGTTCATAATCCTTTTGATAAAAGCGAATCATGAGACTGGATTGACGACTGCCAAAGTTTAAGGTCACACCTTGATTGACAAAGCGATTTTCAACTTTTTTCAAGCCCTCAATAGCGGTAAAGGTGCGGAGTTTACGCATGATGATTTTATTGTCAAAAATCCGATTTTTAATATCAAATAAGTCAAGATTGCCTGACTTTTTGTACAATTCATCAAGGGCAATATCAAAGCGTGGGAAGGCTAAAAAGTCCTCCAAGGGTCTATCTTTTCGTTCTTGTTCCGCAAAGAGAAAGACATCATGAAGAAAAGAAAACCAATTCCGACCTTGTTGTTTTAATAACAATTCAAGTTCACGACAACCACCTCCTGTTAAGTCAATCAGCGTTCCAGCTTCTGCCTTCTTTTCAGAATGGGAATAAAGCACCCGAATCGAACCATAAGTTACCATATCTGAATATCCGTATAGGCTTTTTTCTTCGTGAAAAAAATCCGCTGGTTTTAATTTTAGAACGTGTGTGATGACAGCTTTAAAATCAAGTGTTTTAAACCGAATTTTTAACCAGTCTACCGTACTTTCTAGTTTGGTTTCTGATTTGCGATTCAGAAAGTGAAAGAGTGTTTGTTCAAATTCCTTGGTCATCTTTCGTTGACCTTGTTCAATGTTTCGGTAATTGTAGTAACTATAACCCATCATCGCTGCCATTTTGCGCTGGGTAAATCCTAACTCAAGCCTGATACGCTTTAAATCTATGTTGGTTAACACTAATCACAATCTCCTTTCAGCAAACAAAAAAGCAGCCAATGGATAATGACTGCTTTTATTTATAGTGGTCTCGAAAGGATAAGAAATAAATCTCATCTTCTTCCACCATATAGACTAATCGGTGTTCATCTGTAATTCTACGAGACCAAGCACCGGAATAACGATATTTTAAGGGTTCAGGCTTTCCAATCCCTTCAAAAGGATTTCGTTTGATATCCTCTATTAAACGATTGATACGTTTGAGTATCTTTTTATCTTCTTGTTGCCAAGAAACATAATCTTTCCAAGCTTGTTCTGTAAAGTTAAACATCTTCCACCTCTAATAATGGGTGTTGAATGACTTTCTTTTGCTTGACTTGTTCCATTCCTGATAGAATCTTGTCTGAAAGATAATCATTATTCATTAGACGAATGGTTTCTTGAATACTATCCCAGTTTTCCTTAGATAAGACCACAATATTTTCATCAGGATTTTTATTGACAACCATTAGAGGCTCATATTCATCGTTGACTTTTTTCATGTAATTCTTTAAATTGTTTCTAAAATTTGAATAGACGACAGCTTCCATTTTATATCACCTCACTTTAAGACTATTCTTATTATAACACTTGACAAGAAATTGTACAAGTATTTGTTTTTTTGTGTTCATACTAGCTAGGCTAGTCATTGGGATAAGAACAGCCTTTTAAGGGCTTGTGTTAGTTTTAACCCCCCTATTAGAAATGGGAGGTTAAGCCCTTTTGGGGCGTGCCTAAGGCACGCCCCAAAACGCCCGCTTGTCAGCTCGGTCGGGCAGGTCGGACGGGCCTTGCCCTGACCTTGACCTTCGTGCCTACGCTGGCTCAGAAGGGGTTTCAAAGTGCTGAAGGACAACTTGCTTATAAGGCAAGTCAGCCTGTTCTTTCTCTATCACAATTTCCTCCAACAAAGCAATATCTGCTTCATCTAGCAGAATACGGTTGTCCCTTCTTACGAATGTATAGTCCTGTTCTTCTATGTATTTCACAAGGTTTCGTAAGGTTGAAATGGGTACATCTGCTTCCTTGGCAAAGTCATTCAGAGGAAGGAGGGAAGATTCTGTTTGTTCAACGGACAGGTCAGATGATGACGTTTGCGTAGTTTCTGTTGTCTCTAATAATGGGTCATCTAAGACAGCTAGCTTCTTATATTCTTCAAAGAAAGAAAATCCTTCCTCAAGGGGAACAATAGGTGAATAAAATTCTCTAGCCACTTCTCCGCCGTTTGCAATATAACCACGACCGGAAACTTCCTCACCGTCAATTTCATCAATCTTTTTGAAAACTTTATTCGCATTAGCGTCTCCAAACATCATTTTATTCCCAGTATCTTCTAAGTGTCCAACAGAAATCCGTTTCATAAATTGGTCACGTAAAGACGTTTTGAGGTATTCTCCGTCAGGGCGTTGCATAGCGACAATCATGATAACTCCAGATTGGCGACCTTTCAAAATCAATTCTGTCAGGTATTCAATAAAGTCTCCAGATGATTGGTAATCCCGTTCTAGTTTAGCGGCTAAGGCTGCCAACTCATCAATGACGATAAAACGAGGTTTTAGTCCGTAAGCATAATACTTTTTCCCTGCTTGATAATCGGGGTGACTGGTCATGTAGTCATAACGCTTGTCCATTTCCTGCTCGGCACGTTTTAAACAAGCTAACATTTCTTGTTTATCCCAGTAAACCCGACCTTTAAAGACAGGAATCTGTTTCAATCCGACAAAATCAGAGCGCTTTGGGTCAAGAATTTCCACATAACCAATTTGGGCTAAGACCCAAATCAAAATCATCAAAAGAACTGTTTTACCGCCACCCGTTCCACCGCCAATCAGCAAGTGTGGGTGTTTATTGAAATCCCAATAGACATCTTTCATCAGGTAAATGCCTTTTTCGGTCATCTTAACATCAAAGATAGATAAGCGACCTGAAAATTGGTCAATGGCAATGGTGTAGGACACGTAGCCTTTGGTAAATTGCTTATTCATAAAGTCTCCGTCAAACATAATTTCAAGAGGCTTTTCAAGAGCAATAAAACGGTCTTGGAATCGGCTACCTTGAAGGTGGAGTGAAACGGTAATACTAAAACGGTCACGCTTCAAATACACTTTGGGTAATAGAATTCGCTCCCTTGTGTGATGATTTGATTTAACTTTCTTAACCTTATACAAGTTATTATCTAGCAAAAAGTGGGAAAGAATCCGTAAACTATCTAGACGGCTAAAGAAAAGAAATTTTCGATAGCAAATCACTTGTACCAAGCCACCTAGTAGCAACAATCCTAATACACTTCCACCAAAAAGAATCCCGTAGGTTAGCGGGTTACGTTGAAATTGGTTTTGAAGTTGGTCTTGGTACAGGTAAGCTAAAAAGCCCCCTCCAAGGAGAAAGGGCAGCAGAAAGAGAGCAAAGGTTAGCCGTTTGATTTTCTCATGAAACTTCCGAACACGAATTCCCCGATAGGTGAACAGCTTCATAGACAATTATCCTTCCTTTTTAGGTTCAGGCTTCCCCACTAGCATCACATCTTTAGCCCGTAGTTTAACCCCACTTGTTAGGACACGGCGATTGTTAATGGTTTCTGAATTTGACCAGAAGCGAGCTGTAGGAGCTACCAGCGTTACTTCCTCATTGTAGTTCTTTTCAGCGGTCATTTGAGCCACTTTGGCTTCAGGTGGAACCGTTACGGTAATATCCCCGTTTACAGCAGAAGAGTAGAGCTTCACATCTACATAGTCCACTTCATCTGTTTCACGACGCTTTTCTTCACCCGTTCCTTCTTCAAGGTAATCTTCCCATTTCATACTAGGAAGAGCTTCAAGAAAATTAAGTGTTCCAAGCGTTTTTGCAGTATCAAAAGTTTCAATCACATCAGCAGCAAATTTTACAGTCATAGTATTTCTCCTATTCTATTTCTTATTTAGACTTTACCGTACGCATTTCTTCCGCCACAATGACATTTTCATGTTTACGTTTGCCTCCAAAGCGGAAGTTACGGCGTTCAATAGCAATCCCACGAGGGAAGACGACTTTTTGACGCCCTTCAGGGACATCTGACATTTTAAAGCCTTCTACAATAAGAAAGGCAGAAGGCTCTTTTCGACTTGAAATTTCAAAGATACGATAAGAGACAGGGTTATAATC
>NZ_KV841605.1:15136-31856 GCF_001839535.1 Streptococcus sp. HMSC36C04
AGATACGATAAGAGACAGGGTTATAATCATTGGCACGGACTTCTTCCATACCTGAGACAAAGACCTCATTTCCTAAGACTTGGTTTTGGTCAACGAATACTTTTGTAATTTCCATTAGGTTTACCTCAATTTCTATTTGTTTAGACCGTTTTATGACTTGTCTAGGTCAAAAAAATAAACTTATCTCTTCTAATCTGCAGGTGCTCTTACTCTGGTCATACTGTCCTCCTTACATTCTAAAATAAGCTTTTTTAACTTTAAATTGAAAAGTCTTTTTACAATTCAAAAGCTCTTTAGCAAACTGGTCATGGGTATCATGGCGTAAAAAAAGACTGTCCATTTCGTTTAGACAGTCTCGGTAGCACGTTTCACAGTGTGTAGGATTCGTGTGATAAATTTTAAGGGAGAAAAGAAACTTCTCATAGATTTGTTGGAATCGTTTTTCAAAATAATTCATGTTGTACCTCCATTCATAATGTAATACTGTTGAATTTTAAATTTGTAGTGATTTTTCCATTGTACTAACTGAACCGTTGGCAAGCCTAGTTTTTGGTAGTCGTGAAACAACTTATCCATTTTTTCTAGCACTTGATAACATAAGACCTTTTGATAATGGTTATCCGGATAGATTTTCAAAGAAAAAACAAAGTTCTCATATAATCTCTGAAAACTTTGTTCATAATAGGTCATAGTGTTACCTCACTTTCTTTTAGAATGTGTTAAGTAGCTTTATCAGCTTAGAGGAGTAGAAAATAAAAAAGACAGCTCACAAAGAACTGTCTTCACATCTTAAACAAATCCGCATGACTGCCTGTATCAGCTAAAGTTAATGTCAAAATATCATCTTCAATGAGATAAATCAAGAGCCAATCTGGCTTAATATGACATTCCCTAAAACCAACAAAATTTCCTTTGAGTTCGTGGTCGCGGTATTTTTCTTCTAGTGTCTGTCCTAGACGGAGTTTTTCAATTACTTCATCTAAGAGTGCCATCTCTAAGCCTCGCTTTTTAATCCGTTTGTAGCTCTTTTTAAAAGCAGAGGTGAACTTGACTTGGTACATCTAAGCTTCCAAAGCCTTCTTTAAATCTGCTAGATTGTCATAAGAAGCGACCGCTTCATCACGAGAAATACGCTTAGCTTCTGCCAGAGCTTCTAAGGTCTTTTGACTATAATTGGGAACTTCAACCGTGAAAGGAAGCCCACCACGCAATAGACATTGACGAAGAAAAATATTAACCGCACTAGACATATCCATCCCCAAGTCATTAAATAATGAAGTTGCTTGGGCTTTGACAGTTTCATCAATCCGAATTTGCGTTGGTACAGTTGCCATAAACGCCACCACCTTTCATTATTTATTGTAAACCATATAGTTTACATTGTCAATCGTTTGTATTTGTTTAAGTGTTTTCTACTCTTCTAAACAGGAATATACCTGTTTAGGGCGTGCTCATATCATCGCACACTCATTGTTATTATCACCGTCCTATAGCTGTACTTGACTAATCTCTGTTATTATAGTCATCTCACTTCACTATAGCCACGATTAACCGCCTATGCTTACCCCAGTAGAACCAATCTTACCTGTCAGCATTTCCGACGCCACCAGCGCCAGCAGTTCCCCTTTGTTATTCGGTCAAGAGGGGCAAAAAGCCGAGTGCGTGAGATAACATCATTCCATTCTAGGTTCATCTACTCCAACCTCCTTGACTTTTTGCGATAAAACCTGTACAATAATAATTGCTAAACAATATTGTGTGTTGGTCAGCTAAGCTTGAGTGAGGTTGTCTGACGCACTTTTTTATTCAATTTTCAAAGGACAAATTCAACTATTTTGCTAAATTGCCTTGTCTATTCTTTATTGAAGGTAATTTCACTTTTTAGGGAAATCTAGCAAAATCATTATATAGCCAATGGCTATATTTATATAATATACCCTTTGGCTATATTTGTCAAGAGTTTTTTGTAAAAAAATTAAAAATTTTTAAAGAGGTACAAAATGTTTCCCGAACGCTTAAAAGCTCTGCGTTTAGAAGCTAATCTAACGCAAAATGATGTTTCGCAACAATTTGGAGTATCACAACCCACTTATTCAAATTGGGAAAAAGGCGAAAAAAAACCAACTCCAGATAAATATCCTAAGATTGCAGAGTTTTATAATGTTTCTACGGATTATCTTTTAGGTAAATCTGACTACAAAAATTCAGATGAAATTGACTTATCAACGTTTGAAGTTCTGTATCGGAAAACTTCTAAAAATTTATCTGATGAGGAGAAGAAAATACTAGAAGAAGATTTGAGAGAATTTCTGTTAGAGAGAGAAAAAGCCATTAGGGCTATGAATAAAGAAAAGAAAGACTGATGTTTCGTGCAAAGAATTTACTTTAATGTTTGGAATCGTGTCAAACAAACACTTTATCCATTCATGAAATTAAATAAAGTACATCCTCTTTATTATACTTTTCAAGATTACTTCAATTATGAAGTCAACAAGAAAAAAATACTGGTTATTCCTCACCATATCCGAATAGATATAGCAGGTTTTAATATCAATGATGATGTTTTAACGATTTCCTATCAAGATAGCGATTCTATCAATCGTCAAAATTTCACAAAATGTCATGAATTAGGACACATCTTATTAAATCACAGTGGGCGAGTATTCACTGATTTTCATGATGATTCTTTACAAGAAAGGGAAGCCAATTTTTACTCAGCTTTTCTCTTAATGCCTGATATTGTGCTTCTAACTAAGATTTTTTATCAGCAAATGGCTTTTCAAGAGGTAGAAGCAGCACTACAAGTTTCTGGTCAAGCTCTCAAAACTCGTTTGACAGACTTCTTGAATTTTGAATTAGACATTAACAGGCTATCTGCAAGACAAATTGTAGAAGATTATTTAACTAGAAAAAATAAACATATTATCGGTTATTTCAATCAAGTGAAAGATTATATCATCTCTGATTACAACGAATTTGAGCCTAGCACATTAGAAAAGTTTAATCATTTAATGAATCAAGTAAACTTCATTTCAGATATTGATTTACCAGAGTTAGCAGATACTCAATTCATCTCTTTGGTAAAACAATGTTATCCAAAATTCAAAATTTGGGGATTGTATGATAAGGGGCAATCTATTAGCTATGCTTGGAATCCCAAACAAGTGACAGAAGTAGAAGCTAAACGGCATGCAAAACTCCTCTTACATAATAGGAAAATGACCTAAAGAAGATCTCTAAATCCTTTATTTTTTAATATCCGTATTGCTTTAATGTCTTTTTGTATGCGTTGCTACCTTTTTTATAATAATCTCTTTCAACGCCAGTCAAATTGGCAGTTAGAACACCAGCTTTAAATTTATATTTAATAGTCTGATTAGTGGAACCGGCTACTTCAAAGGTTTTTAATTTCTGATTGATTTTTACATTATATGATGCGCCTTCAGATTCAAAAATTCCTTCGTTCCCTCTTATTGTTAAAATTTTATCATTTCTATGTTTGCTAATCCAATAATATTCTCTGTCAAGAGTATTCTGTTTGGAACAAAATATTAAGAATATAGTAATAATTTCTAAAACTAATAAAGTAAGTAATTTTCCTATTATTGAAAAATATTGCAATTATTATAATAGCTATTACTAACTAAAGACAATAAAATAAAAGTACGTCAGAAATATCTAGTGTATTCTATTGCATGTTTATGATTTAAAATCAAGACATAGTAGAAAAATAAACTAACAGATTTTATTGAAGTAATATAAAAGTAGAATATGAAGAGATCAATGTAGAAAAAGATTTGAACTCAGAAAAATCTATTTTCAAGTATTATCAAAAATTAATTAAGCTCCGCCATGACAATAAGATTTTGAAGGATGGCTCCTACACATTGTTGTATCCAGATGATCCGAATCTATTTATCTACGAAAGAGAGTTGGAGTGGGAACGCTGGATAGTTGTTGCTAATCTTTCAGACCAGAAGCAGGATTTAGAACTGATGACTAGTCTTCCAGAAAATACTCGTATTTTAATCCAGAATAGCGACCGTAAGGACTTTTCACCTGAACTTCAACCTTTTGAATCTTTCATTATTTCCTATTAAAAGATATTTCTATTGACTAATGATAAAAGTAAAGTAATCTCTGACTTTACACTATAATTATTGTTTTTAAACTCTTAGAGCATAATTAAGTTTATTTTGGAGTAATAAAGGAGAACAAAAGAGTCTAATTAGCAACCTTATCAAGAATTTAGTAGAAAATTAAAGCTGGAACATTAGCGTTTCAGTTTTTTACTTTAAGGATATATTACCCTTTTTTAATTCTAATCTTGGGTTTCTTGTGTTTAATAGAAGCATCAATAAAGTAAGTAATAGGTAGGACATTTGGCATACAAACATGTGAAACTTAGTTTTATCATAAAAAGAGTGGTAGAGGTGCAGAATGGAGTCATATATTGCAGGAACTTTATGTATTCCAGGAGGCCAGCATGTTGATTTTTATGACTCTTTAGAAGAATTTTTTTATAAATGATACAAAAAATAAAAGACCTGCAAATAGTTAAACTACTTGCGGGTCTTTTAAAATAATCTAATCTCTTGTTGTTCATTAATAATTCGTTTTTTTGATAGTTCAATAAAGTTGTCATCTTGCTCTATTCCGACGAATTTTCTGCTTAACTTTTTACTAGCAACACCAGTAGTACCACTTCCCATAAAAGGATCAAGTACTATATCGTTTTTTTTGGTTGAGGCTAGTAAAATTCTTTCTAATACATAAAGAGGTTTTTGAGTAGGATGCTTACCAAAGGATTTTTCCCTCTTAGGAGTTAATGGGCCTTCCCAAACATCCTTCATTTGCTTTCCGTTATTAAATTCTTTCATAAGTTCATAATTAAAGTAATGTTTATTACCCTTCTGATCTTTTTTTGCCCAAAGTATTGTTTCAGTACTATGAGTAAAACTTCGACAAGCAAGATTAGGGGGTGGATTTTTCTTTTGCCATGTAATGTTATTAATGATTTTAAATCCTTCTTGCTCTAACGCCATGCCTATGGAATAGATATTGTGTAGGGTCCCACTAATCCAAATAGTACCATCATCAGCAAGAACCCTTTTACATTTTTTTATCCACGTTCTATTAAATTTATGCTTTTCTGAAAGAGATATTCCAGTATCCCAGTCACCTTTATTAACCGAGACCTGCTTTCCGCCAGAATTTGTTATTCCGTCATTTGATAAGAAGTAGGGCGGATCTGCAAAGATACAGTTAATGGATTGAGCCTTGATTTTTGATAGTAACTTGAAGCAGTCACCCTCAAGTAATAAAGTTTCATCTGAAGAGTAATAAAATTTTTGTGTTTTAGGAAAAAGACTTCTTAATTCTGTATCAATCAAAATTTGTTACGATTAATTCCTTTCCAGTTCGATTTTTTGCATCTCTATTTATCAATCTTTTTACATCTACTTCAAAAAGATTGAAGTCTGAATATAATTCTCTGATAAACTCTGTATTGTGATTTGTAAGAATGCAGTAGACTCCTTTTTCTGATAATTGTTTAAATACATTTGATAGTCTAATATGTTCTTCTGTACTGAAGCCTTCTTTAGTGTAGGAATCAAAGGATGTGGGGTTAAGAGGAGCATAAGGAGAATCAAAGAAAACTAGATCACCTTGTTTAGCATTTTTAACGGTGACTTCAAAGTCCTGATTGAAAATCTGAACATTTTGTAGATAGTCAGAAATTTGTTTAAGATTGTCTTTGTCATATATATTTATTTTGATTTTTTGATTTGATGGAACATTAAATAGCCCTTTTCCATTAACTCTGTATAATCCGTTAAAACAGGCTTTATTGAGATACATAAACAGTGCATTACGTTTTAGAGAGAAATCTTTATCTAGAATGAACTCGTTGAATTCTTTCCTCTTATCATAATAGAATTCTTTAGCTTTTTCTTTATCATCAAATGAGTTGTGTTCAGTTTGTAAGTTATCAAGTAACGGCAATAACTCATTTAAATGCTCACGAATAGCAATATATGTATCTATAAGAACATGATTATTGTCGCTAATTATGGAATTATTGTGCGCAAGTTCAAATAGAAGTGCTCCACCACCAATGAATGGTTCATAGTAAGTATTGAATTTTTTGGGTAAATGTTGTTGAATTTCAGGTAATAGCTGACGTTTTCCACCAGCCCATTTTACAAATGGTTGCAAATGCTACCTCCTTATTGTTTATGCTTATCTTTTATTATTTGGAAATGAACAGTAATTTCATTATATCAAAAATAGAGATATAAACGAAAATTTTCGAATTGATCTAGAATTTTAGACAAAAGTGATCTATAATAGATTAAATCATTTTTTAAAAAGCGCTGTCATTGCCATTGTGACGGTTTTTAAGGCTAAAAAGGAGAGTTATGTCTAATCACGAAATCACTTATAGTTTTTCTAACGAAGGAACAAGAAATGAAGTGCGAATGAGAGTGGTTGAAAAATTTTCACAAGAAGAAGCAGGTGTAGGAAAAGGAAATGATGCTTCTAAATATAAATATTTTGTTGAAACTTTAGAAAGTGGTGATAGGGTATATCTCCAACGACCTGCAAATTTACATAATGGTTTTGATTTTTAGTATGTGTCGAAAATATGGATTATTCTGAACCTAATAAACGAAAAAGAAATTATCCTAAGCACACTGATTTTGGTTTAGATCTTCAAAAGAAAAAAGAGATTGACCCCCAAATGTATCGAAAGCTATATGATTTATTACTAAAAGTTTTTAAGTGTAAAGATGTTACAGATACTGAGATCAAATCTGTTTATTTTAGTATTGGCTATCCTGTCGACCAAATTGTAAAAACAATTAAGTGGCTATTTATTGAACAGGACATAAGGTATTGGAACTACTCCGGAAGAAATATGACATGGGGTGTTGTACCAGAGAGAGGCTAGTAAAAATATGAGTAATAGAATACCAAATAAACATGGTGGTGGAGCAAAAACTAATAAAAATGGACTATTATTTGAGCAAACAACCTCATTAGATTCTGCACTAAAAAATATGGGTTTTGAAGTAAGAAATTTCAAGGTATCTTATAAACATAGTTTTATAGGTTACTCAGTTCCCCAAGTAAAGATTTATAAAGAATTTTTGGAGAAAAAGGGAATTGATTATAGTAACTATAATTCAAAAAAATGGCGACCTGATGAATGTTTTATAAATGAAAGAAATAAGACTGCTTATATAATTGAAAAGAAGTTTCAAAACACATCGGGATCAGTTGATGAGAAACTTCCAAGTTGTGGTTTTAAACTTTGGGAATATGAAAAATTATTTTCCCCAATTGGTTACAATGTTAAGTATATTTATGTTTTTAATAGATGGTTTGAGCAAAGCCAATATGACGATACAAAAGAGTATATAATCAATGTTGGTTGTGAATATTATTTTGAAGAGATACCCATTGATAAATTAGGATTAGAAGAATTTTTATAAAAATTATGATGCAAAAAGGAGAAAGTTATGTGCCAAATAGTAAGAATATTTTCAGATGGTACCTCAATCGAATTTAGGACAGGTGGGTTCGATGACTGGTGTGTTTATCTTATTAATACTGATGGGGAAGCAGAAGCACCTTTAGACACCGATTATTTTGCTAAGCTGAATGAATTAGCAGGTAAGTATGGGGTAAATAAGGTATATGAGGATTTTGTGTTGATTTATGATAATACGAGTACAATGGTAAAAGAAGATACACTAAATCTTATAGATAATTTATTAAGTAGTTATACAAAAGAAGATAGTTTAACAGTGGAAAAGCTATTTTTAACACTTTACATGACAATGATTTCTGAAGAGAATTATCCTAATACTCGTTTAGGGCGTAGAATAAAAAGATTAGGTATCTATGAAATGTTTTTTGGGAAAAAAGAAGTAGATTATGCTGCTAATTTCATGAGGGGGATGGACTGGAAAGAAATTTCAAATCTTTGCTCAAGTAGAGGTTTTTGAGATGTACATCCATGTTCAATAGTTAGCACAAGGGGGAAGATTATGACATTTAATACTGAGACTAGAAAGATTAGTGATATATTTCAAAGAGCGGCAGAGTACAGTATACCAAGATACCAAAGGAATTATGTATGGAAGGAAGTGAATTGGAAAGAGCTATTAGTTGATATACGTTTTACAATGGACAATGGTGATGAAATTCCATGGTCACATTTCCTGGGAACGATAGTTTTAAATAAGCATTTACCAGATAAAGGTGTTGAAAAGTACGAAATTATTGATGGTCAACAACGGTTAACCACAATCTATATATTATTAGTTGCAATTTATAAGCGACTAAGAGATATTAATACCGATGTTTCAACGAAAAGAGCAAAATATATATTTGAAACTTTTATTTCAACTTTAAATAATTTATCTGAAAGAATATTAGTTATAAAAAACGAAGACTATGACCATGATATAAAAGAAATAATAGATTCAGCCTCGTCTAGTGATAAAAGGCGCACTATTCAGAAGCAAAATAATTATTATAAATTGTATAATTATTTTATATCAGATTTAAAGAATCGTGATTATAATGATGTTTCAGAATTTTTAGATAAATTATTGAGTGCAAATATTGTTGAAATAATTTCAGGACAAGAAGAAGAAATTTACAATATTTTTGAAGTACTGAATGCAAGAGGGCAAAAGCTAAAACAAATTGAACTTTTAAAAAATCACTTGATGAAATATGTACAACCTAGAGATGATGAATTTATAGATAGAGCTAAGGCTGATTGGAAAGTAATTGAACAAAATTCGAATAAATTATCAAATCCAGACCTCCTAATTAGTAATTTTGCAAAGTGCTATATTCAAAAACAAGCTGAAAACGCTAGTCTAGTTTATAGGTTAATTAAAGAAGAGGTCCCAGTAGATAAACTATCAGATTTTTTATCTGGGTTATTGGAGTTTTCACACGTCTATGTAGAGATGTCAGATAGAACATCAGAAAACAATGTTATTGAGTATTTTAACATAAAGAGAAATCAGCAAGTCCGTCCGTTGCTAAGTGCAATATATTTACAATATAAGAGAGGATTGATCTCGGAAGAAATTTTAGATAAAACATTCATTTTGGTTAGAAACTACTTTTTTATTTTCAATACTTATCGTTTATCAAGTAATAAAATGGAAAAATTAATAAGTAAACTATCTTATGACCTCTATCACTCTGAAACCTCAGTTGAATTCACAATGTATATGGCACAATTTTTTTATGAGGTTGAAGATATTTTACCTTCTGGGGATATAAATAATGCATTTATAGAGAATAAAACTTTTAGATTTTCTAACGAGGATGATACGCTATCAAAAAATCGTCAGATTGTAAGATATGTTTTAAAAGAAATTTATAACATTGACCAACTGGATACAGGGATTTCAGCTAATCAAATGACAATTGAGCATCTAGTTAGCGACGATGGCTATACAGAGAATTCTCTAATTCAAAATCTGACCTTAACTACTTCTAGTTTTAATTCGGATACATTAAAAAATAAGCCTTTGGAAGAAAAACTTAAATTATTGAAAGAAAAGTCTACAATAAAAGCTAATCAAAATTTGGTTAAATATTTTGACGAAGATAGTAAACAATTTAACTTTGAAGCTCGAAAAGAAGAGTTACTTAAAAAATCTTTCAAGATCAATTTAAATTTGATCCACAGACTTACAGCTCAGTGAGTAAGGATGATGTAGACAGATATTTTTCTCTGAAGGAGAAGTTGAAAGATTATCCTGAATTACTGAATCTTTTAAAAGAAAGCGGAAATAATTTTGAAGTTAAATTGAATAACGATCCAAATTATTCCAGTTACTTGGATACATATAAAGATATCAAATAAATAGAATACTACAGTTTAAAATTTTTATAATTAGGAGAAAAAATGAAAAACGATAAAAATCCAATCATTCAGTCAAGTGGATATAACGGAAGTGAACCAACAAGAATTTGTCCTCATTGCGGCGAAGAGAAACCGTTAAGTGATTTTGGTTATAGAGATATGGGAGATGGAACTATCCGAAATCAATCGTGGTGTAAAGAGTGTAGATGATCCTACAGTTACTTACCTGACTTATTTCAAATTTCCTGAAATTAAATCAAATTTTGACAAAAATAAAAAGCCTTCAAAGACCGTTGTTAAAGCTTTATCTAAAAATTTGAAATCATGTCCTGATAAACCAGGTCTTACAAAACTTACCCCAATTTTTCACCCAAAAATAAAAAAATAATCTACTTTTTTAAGTAGTCTAGATTCGTCTAAATGTTTTAAAATCAACAAAGTGATTTTAATTAAAATATCAAAATCTCGGCCGCCGGTATTGCTTAAGTTTAGAAACGTTGATAAATCAGCGTTTCTTTTGTTTTTGTTCAAAATTTGTTCAAAATAGTTTCTACTGGCTTAAACCGTGGAAAAAGTCACGGATTTTATTGTCTTCACGGATAGCTTTTTCTTTGATTAAATGCCCGTAAGTCTCGCTGATTTGCTGAATATCTTTATGTCCCATATTCTTGGCGATTGCCCAGATGTCTATATCCATTGCCAGAAGTGTGCTTGCGTAAGTATGTCTTAAACCTGTGCTCGTCATATTTGAAGGAGTAATGGATAATTCAGATAGTATCTTCTTTAATTGTTTATTGACTGCTGAATTTGTGGGTAGTCCAGATTGTTTATCAAAGAACAAACATTTGTCTGGATTAGAAACTTGATGGCTTCTTAAAACATACCTTTGTTCAGCCTTTAGCTTTTGTAAAATAGAGACTGTAGTATCATCAATCGGAATGTCACGGATAGAAGTTTCTGTTTTAGCTTTTGTCCAGCTTTTTCTTGTGCAATCATAGCGTCTATATGTTTTAATGGTCTTATTTTCAATATGGATACAATCCCAAGTTAAGCCAAGAACTTCTCCAAACCGCATACCTGTTTTCAGTTGGATATATAAGAGGTATGGAATGACGGATTCTTGATAATCGAGGAGATATTCTAGATACTGACAAAGTTTTTAATAATCTTCTAAGCTATGGATATATCTTTCATTCTTAGACTTTGGTGATTCTCTGCCAGATAGTACGACCCCTTCTGTGAATAAATCTATACTAAGCTTATCTTGTCTAGCAAAAATAAGGACACTTCGTATCTCTGCATTTAGACGGCTGACATTATCATGACAATTTGTTTCAGCGTATTTATTGATAAATGCTTGATATTGGCTGGATGTGATGGATATAGCAGGTGAATCTCCAAAGTATTTTTGAATAAACTTTCCACGCAAGCGATGCTTGTTTTGTGTAGATTCCATTTTATTCAGTGGGATGATTTTTAAATGGTACCATTTTTCCCACAATTGGAAGAGACTGATGTTTTTATCAATGACCTTTCCTTGATGTAATTTAATTTCTTGGGTCAAACCTTCAATTTCAGCTTCTTTTTTGGTTTTAAATCCTGATTTTGATGTAATATAGTTCCCTTTTTTGTCAGTGATCCGATAAGACCACTTCCCTTTTTTCCCTCCGCGTTGCGTAATGTATAGTGACATGGTTCCCTCTTTTCTAAGAAATCGATAACCAAGGTTTTATCTTGGTTATCTTGTCATAATTCAAAAATTTTTGCAAAATGATCCTCAAAAAATTCTTTGGTTTTGCTTGCCAGAAAGTAATAGCGTCCGCCTTGACTATCTGGGTATTTCACAAAGCCATTGCTATTTTTATCAATGTCAATTTGCTTACGAATTTCAGGCTTATAAAGCACGTTTTCGAGTAACCATGGACGAGAGACGGAAAGAAGTTCTAAAACCTCAGAGAGCGTCAGATAACGCCCTTTTGAGGAGATTTTTTTGAGTTCTTCATATTCGGAACGGTCAACGATAATTTTATCGGATGGGAGTTGTATCGTAATATTTTTTAAGTCAATTTGTAGGGTGGTTGGTTTCATAGGCAGTTAGTCCGTATCCATTTCTTGGTCAATGATGGTCACATCTTTGATGTGTCTGCTTTCGTGATAGCGTTTTGATTCTATAAATTTTACCCGTGGTGCTAGTTCACTTCAAAATACCATAAAAACCCATTTGGACTGTACTGTAAGTGACAAAATCAACAGGAGGTCATCCAAATGAGTCATTTACAGAATACCGCTAATTCTCATTACTTGGAATGGAACATAGGTCAATTATCAAAAATTTGTCAGATGCTCTGTCGAAACTATTGCTCAGATTCGATACTTTTTTAGCAATTCCGCCTGTAGTCGTAACTGTTCCACTTCGGATAGCTGTTCCATTCCTTTACCGTAGGTATATTGTTTCCCCACGGGTTGATGGAAACGGTGCAGTTCATCATTTCGATACCATCGCCACCAGGTCTTGACCTGACTAACATTTTTGATGCCCAGGGTCTCCATGATAACCTTATTGGGCTTACCTGCTTTCTTCATTTCGATACAGGCTAACTTAGTTTCTACCGAATACGCTTTTTTGACCATAACAAAACACTCCTGTTTCTAGTTTACTAGATTTCAACAGGAGGTTTTTCTTGTGTCTCATTTTATGGGGCTAGTGCCGTTTTCATCAGGATTTTTATTGACAACCATTAGAGGTTCATATTCATCGTTGACTTTTTTCATGTAATGTTTTAAATTGTTTCTAAAATTTGAATAGACGACCGCTTCTATTTTATATTACCTCATTTTAAGACTATTCTTATTAGAACACTTGACAGGAAATTGTACAAGTGTTAGCAGCTAGTTTTAACCCTCTTGTTTTAAAAAGTTGAAAATAAAAAAGATAGTTTACCGCTGTTGCATAACTATTCGTTACAGATATACCATTATCATTTTATACACCATTATTGAAGTAAAAAATAGTTGGATTTTGATGCGAAAGGGCTTTCGTATATATGCATCATAACTGATTGGTGCGCTTGTCTAGACTAATTGGGATTTAAAAGTTGTTAGCGCTTTAGATTACTCTTTTATCAATCACCTATTGTTTATCTGTAATATATCTATGTTTCTTTACAAGGTGCAAACAAATGTAAAATACTTCTGTAATGAGATTAAATAAATCTGTGAAAATGCTGTAATCGGCTTGACATTTGAGGAAAATATTAATATCATAAAAGTGAATAGTTTTTTAAACTAGGCCTTAACATATCCAATATGTTAAAATATTGAGAGGATATTTAGAATGAAAAAAAGCAGGTTCTTTTTAGCGTCAACGGCTGTATTGTTATCAGCCTTAGGTGCAAATCCTGTGTTGGCTAGGGATGTTGAGCGCTCTAGCTCCACAACGATTGTCACACCGACTGTTGACAGCAATAAAAAGGCTTCTACTGAAACGCCAGAGTCTAAGCAGGGAAATGCAAATACCTCTATGGCTGTGACGCCGGCTGCTCCTGTAACTCCTGACAAGTCCACGTCAGTTGCTTCAGATAAGGATAAGCCAAGCGTGTCAGACAAGGTAGAGGCACCAAAGACAACGCCAACAACACCGACTGCGCCAGAAAAGGACAAGTTGGAACCGTCGGATTCCTCAAGTAAGGTAGAACCGCTGAAGATAGCCCCTGTACCACCGGCTACACCAGATAAGGATAAGTCTGGAACATCAGACTCTGAGTCTTCAAAGCCAAATCAAGCGGAGCCAGAAAAGAAATATGGTGATGTAACGGTTGAGTACAAGAGTAAAGATGGTACTTTGATTGCACCAAAAGAGCTGGATACACCGACTTCTGAAGTGGGAACGGACTACGATACGACCGACCAACGAAGAGAAACCATTATCAGTTCAGAAGGTAAGAAATACCGCCTTGATCTAAAAGCTACTCAGGGGTACGAAAAAGGAAAAGTCCTTGAAGGAAATACCAATATTACTTATTACTATGATCTGGTCACAGAAACGCCAGACTCTAATAAGGTGGTGCCACCGAAGACAGATCCCGCTCCACCAGATAAGGATATACCAAGTACACCGGATTCTTCTAGTAAAGTAGTGCCTTCGCAGGATAAAGCTCAAGTGCCAAGTGTTTCGGCTACCCCCTCATCAGATTCATCGGTTAGCCCAGATACTTCTATAGCAGATACAATCGCACCGACAGATACAATACCAACTGATGAAGCAATAGATGCAA
Organism: Streptococcus sp. HMSC36C04; assembly: GCF_001839535.1. NCBI lineage: Bacteria > Bacillati > Bacillota > Bacilli > Lactobacillales > Streptococcaceae > Streptococcus > Streptococcus sp. HMSC36C04. Next base: position 29,315 of record NZ_KV841605.1, read on the forward strand.
AAGATACGGTCAATCCGTCAATTTTGACTGAAAAGAGTACGGACGAGACAACAATTTCAGATATGGACTTGAAAAAGGATGAAACATTCAGTCTTGACAATGCTTCATCTGTGACTACTAAAAAAGGTGACACGATTGACAATCCAATCAAATCAATCATCTCACCAGCTGATCCGCTTTTGACGGACAAGGGCTTTGAGATTATTGGTAATGATCAAGGAGAAGTCACTATCAAAAACGCAGACGGTTCTAAAACATCTGTACCAGCTGCGCAAGTAGGTGCTAGGGCAAATCCTGATGGAACGGTCACTGTCAAATCAAGTAATGGTAAGTTTACATTGTTGCCAGATACGGGGGAAGCAACCACGATTCTTGCAACGATTGGTTTATTTATCTTGGCTCTATTAGGCTTCAAAAAAGTCAAGCCTTTTGAGAAAGATAATTGGTTAATTGGGTAATTATTAAAAAGAAAAGAGGAATTTTATGTTTCATAATAGCAAAACGAAGGGTCATGGTTCGATCCGGAAAAACAAAGTTTATGGCACCATTGGTATCTTGACGCTTGGAACAATTGCAATCCTTAGCGCTCACCAAGGTGTAGCTGCTGATGAAGTAAAGGCAACGAAGCCAACAACGCCAGCTCCAGTGGCGGAAGCTTCTGATACAAGTCTTGCTGCACAATCAAAAGCAGCAGCAACTGAAGCAGCTAGCAGCTCTACAGCAGCAATAACCACTGCAAAAGCTGAAACAACAGCACCAGCAGGAGCTACTTCAACAGCTGACACTACAACAGCGTCAGCGACTACAACAACTGAAAGTGCAGCTACGCAACCAGCCACAGCACCAGTAGCGAGTACAACGCCAGCAGCAACAACTGCAACGCCTGAAACAACGCCCGCTCCTGCTACAACAGCAAAAGCTGAAGCAACTACTCCTGCGCCAGCAGGAGCAGTATCAACCTCAGACCCAGTAGCTACTCCGGTAGATCGTACGGAAGGTTCAAAAGTAACTGTCGAAAACCAAAAACTAAAAGATGCGATTTCTGAAGCAAATGGTTATAACATTGATGTTAAGCAAAATCAAAATGACAACATTGGAACAGCGAACAACCAAGTAGAGTCAGATGCTAAAAAGGACCTTGCCAACACTCTTGAGGAAACACAAGCAACTCGTATCAAGACGGGGGTAGATGCCTATAAACGCGACCTAAAAAAAGCGCAAGCAAACACCGGCACTCCAGGCTATCTAAGTGAAGTTGTCAGCCAAGGCTTGAAATTTGAACGGGAGCCTAATGCTAAATTGTCTATCACTGGTACCACTGAATTTGGTCAAAAAGATATGAATAATATGTCATATGAGGAGTATGTGAAATCTGGTGGAACGTTTGCAAACAATCCAATCCCAGCATTTACAACGAAACTGTCAGCTGGTGGAAGCCGGTTTGTCATCCCTAAAATTAAAAGCGGACAAACCATTACGGCTACTTATACGGGCCTCCAAAATTCTAAATATAATGGAGTAAGTATTTCAAAGGTTACTTATGAGGTAACGAATTTAAACCCTAAAACAGGTATCGTTGGTTTTGCTGAGAAGGATCCGACGAGAGGGATTTACACTTTTTATGACATAAATGTACCTTCTAGATATAAAGTTGTTGCTCGCTTCTATGATGCTGATGGCAATGTTATAAACTTTAAAAAAGATAACCCTGCAATTTTGGCTCTAACAAGTTTAACCAAAACAGAACCTAAGACTGGAAAATTGGCTGGTCTGAAGCACGAAGAAAGCATAACAGATTATAATTTCCGACCAGTAAAGATTACCGGTTCTTTGGTTGAAAAACAAACCGATGGACGTTTGGCAGCAAATATTGTCACTGACGGCATTAAAGACGACTATGATGATCCAAATTTCTATAAAATGGGGATTGCGGGTGTGGCAGAAAGCGGAGATTCAATTTCCTTTGTGATGCAGCGGACTACACAATGGGATAGAGGTTATTGGTTAGCTATTACAAGCAAATTACCATCTCGCTTTACTCTTGTAAAACCAGATCTTGAATACAATCTGGTTGAATACAATCTTGCAGGGAATGTCTTGCTGGATAACTATATTCAAGGGACTACTACTAAACTAACAAATACTCAAACGGTTAAACCTACGGGAACTCCTGTTGGTGAAGACTACACAACAACACACCAAGACAGAATCACAACAGCGGATGGCAAGATCTATAAATATGTGTCATCAACTAATAATACAACAGGTAAAGTTAAATTAGGTACGACGAACGTAGCAAACTACTATACAGAAGTAAAAGGGAATGTTGTTGTTGACTACCAAGATAAGCAAGGCAACACTCTTTCTCCACGTATTGTGGATACACCAGACACATCAGTAGGAACGGCCTACGATACAACTGACCACAAACCGTCTACGATTACAACAGCCGATGGAGCAAGTTACCGCATTGACCCTACAGCTACACAAGGTAAAGAAAGTGGTAGAGTTGTCGAAGGAACAACCCGCGTTGTCTATGTTT
>NZ_KV841605.1:31956-32301 GCF_001839535.1 Streptococcus sp. HMSC36C04
TCGAAGGAACAACCCGCGTTGTCTATGTTTATGATAAGCTTGAAAAACCAGTAGAGAAATATGGTAATGTTGTCGTTGACTACCAAGATAAGCAAGGCAACACCATTGCTCCGCGTATCGTAGATACACCAACTTCACGGGTTGGTACTTACTATGACACAACTGATCACAAACCAACTACCATTACGGCGGATGATGGCACAACTTATCGTATTGATACCAATGCTACACAAGGTCACGAGAGTGGTCAGGTTGTCGAAGGAACAACCCGCGTTGTCTATGTTTATGACAAAGTTGAAAAACCGGTAGAGAAGAAATACGGTGATGTTACCGTTGAGTACAAGA
>NZ_KV841605.1:32401-61009 GCF_001839535.1 Streptococcus sp. HMSC36C04
AAGTGACCGATACACCGCGTTCTGAAGTGGGTACTGATTACGATACTACCGATCAGCGTAAGGACACCATTACTACTGTAGTGGATGGCAAGAAGTACAAGCTGGATCTGACAGCGACCCAAGGCGCTGAAACCGGTAAGGTGGTAGAAGGCAATACCAATATCGTTTACTACTATGATCTTGTTCCAGATGCACCGCAAAAGAAATACGGTGATGTTACCGTTGAGTACAAGAACAAAGACGGCGTGACTATCGCACCGAAAGTGACCGATACACCACGTTCAGAAGTGGGAACAGACTACGATACAACCGATCAACGGAAAGAAACAATCACGACAGTTGATGGTAAGAAATATCGTCTTGATCCGAAAGCAACTCAAGGTGCAGAAACAGGAAAAGTCGTTGAAGGCAATACCAATATTACCTACTACTATGATCTTGTACCAGATATTCCAACACCAGATGAATACGGTAACGTTGTCGTTGATTACCAAGACAAGAAAGGTAATACTATCGCACCACGTGTTGTTGATACACCAGATAGCAAAGTTGGTACGAACTACGATACAACAGATCACAAACCAACTAGAATTACTACAGCTGATGGTAAAGTTTATCGCATTGATCTAAATGCAACTCAAGGTCAAGAAAGTGGTAAGATTGTCAAAGGAACTACTCGTGTTGTCTATGTTTACGATGAAGTGGTTGGTGATGTAACCGTTCATTATAAAGATGAAGATGGCAAAGTTATCAAAGATCCTGAAAAAGATACAACTGGTGCTCCAATCAATACGGTTTATGACACTCGTGATCACGCTCATAAGACGATTACTACAAAAGATGGTCGTACCTATGAAATTGTTCCTGAAAAGACTCAAGGTCTTGAACAAGGTCGCGTTGTTGAAGGAAATACAGATGTTACGTATATCTACAAACAAGTATTCGGTGATGTAGTTGTTCACTATGAAGACGAATCTGGTAAGAAGATCAAAGAAGATGTAACGGATACTTCTCATGCTCGTGTTGGCGAAAATTACGATACGACCGATCACAAGACGACAGCGATCAAGTCTGGTGATAAAGTGTACAACCTCGTTCCTGAAAAGACAAAAGGTAATGAAAAAGGTAAAGTTACCAAAGGCGTAACCGAAGTTACTTATGTCTACAAGGAAGTGAAAGCAGAGCCTAAGAAGAAAGGAACCAATGCTAAGGGTGAAGATGTCAACGGTAAGACCATGTTGGCAGGTTCAACCGAAGTTTATACGATTGATATTGACAATGACCAATACAAGGGTATGACAGGCTTAACGGATAAAGATAAGCAAGCAGGCTTGATGGTTGTTGAAAAATACTCTGGTAAGTATGTCACTCCTAACTTGGCTGGTGTTCGTGTAACAACAGAAGACGGTAAAGTTCAAAGTGGCTTCACAACGAAGATTTACAAATCTGTTGCAGAAGCTCCACAAAAGGTTCAAGATTACATCAAGGCTAAGGGCTTGAAGATTGATGGTGAGTTTGCCGTAACCACAGCAGATGATCCAGTAGCTTACACAAACAACTATGTTTTGAAAGGTATCAATCTGAAACTAGTCTTTCCAACAACCGTTAAGAAGGAAATCAAGGAAGCTAGCAAGTATGATAACCGTGCTTATCAAATCGACTTTACTGGTATCCATGAAACAAACCTTGTAACCAACAACATTCCGAAGATCAATCCGAAGAAAGATGTTGTAGCAACTGTTGAAGATGGTCAAAAAGACCAGAATTCATTGAGTGGTAAGACAGTTAAGGTTGGACAAGTTTACAACTTTGAACTGGAAACATCTTATTTACCAGCTAATCGTGGTCAAGCGATTGAAAAGATGGAAGTGAAAGATACTTACTCTCCATTAGTAGAATACAACGGTGTTCACAAATGGTTTGCGAAGACAGACCTTCTCTTGAAAGATGGTACAAGATTAGCTAAAGGTACTGACTTGACGCAATATGTCAGCCAAACAATTGATCACAAGTCAAGAACAGTTGTGTACTCATTCTCTAGCGCCTTCTTGAACAGTATTTCAGATAATAGTGAATTCCAAGCTACAGGTTATATGCAAGTGAAACAACTTGACTATGGTACTGTGAAGAATACCTTTACTGAAATCATCAATGGTGTTGAAAGAAATTCTAATACGGTAACAGTGGTAACGCCAGACAAGCCTAAGACTCCTGACAAACCACAAACACCGCCAGAAACTCCTAAGACACCTGAAAAACCGCAAACACCTCCTACACCAACACCTACTCCAGTAGTGCCAACTACTCCAAAACAACCTGTAACTCCACAAGTAACCTTGCCTTCAACAGGTGAAGTTACAAATGATGGTGCAGCATTGGTAGGATTAGCGTTTGCTGCTACAGCATTGTCAATGCTTGGCTTCAAGAAACGTAAAGAGGAAGAATAAGTCCCTAACGATGATTATCCTAACTCTTGCTAGGCAATAGTGACAAAAAGAGGTTGAGACCGAGTCTCAACCTCTTTGTTATAATATAATGTCGTTGTTGATTGTGTATTTGGATATATGATAAATAAGTCAAAAGTGCTTCGTTCTACTTCTATTTTAAAATTTAAGTCAATCCTTTTCAGATTGAAAAGAGGACAAAAGAGGCTGGGACAAAAGTCCGACCTCAAATATAAAAAGCGAACAAAACTAGTTTTCTGGTAATCAGAATTCTGCTTTATTCGCTTTTCGCATTTAATTATAGATTAGAAGGGCTTAATAATTAAGATTTTTAAAAATTGAAATCTCTTTGTCCCAACCTCTTTAATATTATTGAAAATTGTTACTATCCAAGGCTGTCAATGGTTGCATTGATAATTTTAATGGATTCTTTTGTGTAATCTTTTTTTGTTGTTGTCTTTCAGATTTTGTCATGGGACGTGGCTTTACTACTGGGTCTGGTTTTACGATAGGTTTTTGTTGTTTAACCTTCGTTTCAGCGGTAGGTGCTGGTTGGACAATTGGTGCGGGCTCAGGTTCTGGTTCTGTCTTTACATCAACGACTGCCTCTTCAACAACGGGCTGTACCTCTTCAGAAATGTCTTCTGAAGGTTGCTTTTCTCCCCATTCTTTGCGTGCATCTAACTCACGAAGAACAAATGATTTCCCACGATATTCTTTTGGAACAATAGTTGCGATTTGCTCGTCTGTGAAGAGTTCAGCTTCATCAATATCTACAACATCCCAGACAATTTCCCCATCAGCATTGCGTACATAATAACCGTTTTCGTCTTTTTGTCCAGCTAAGAAACTAGAGACGCCAATAATTTCTGTGACATTGACATAACGCATGCCGGTATCAACGTCCCAAACACCTGAAAATACAGCTTCAAACAGTGCTTTGTATTGTTCTTCTGAATCTAATGAGAAGCCATTGATTGTTTTCATGGCATTAGCACTATAAGCTCTTGATAGCACTTCAAGTTTTTTTTGTAAGTATCAAATGATTTGTTTTTTAAGAAGCGATCTTGCTCTAGTGTTAAAACGGGTTTATCTATTTCTGACATGATTGTAGACTCCTATTCATTATTATTGATATTAAAGTTTAAGGTGATCAGCATTAGTTTTGGCTGAGTGATTTTAAATAATTTACGAGCTAGTGAAATTTTGAAAATACCGATGATATTTCCTTTTGCATCTTGCCGGAAATTTTTTCCGACAACTTCTACATTTTCTTTGTGACCGTCCTTGACTGCTTCACGGACAGCTTCTAACATCGAGTCTTTTATCTCTTCAATACTTGAATACTCACTGTAAAAAGAGACAGAATGATGTTTTTTAAAGACAGCACGGTAAATCATTTTTCTATAAATTTTTTTATAAATAATGGCAATCAAAAATGGTATGGCTAAGCAGATATCAACGACTGGATTTTTTAAATAATCAAATAGTTGATTGTCAAAGTAGCTAATGACTGCTAAGTAACCAAGCGCCGATAGGATTTTAAAGTAGTTGCTAGCGATTACGATGTCTTCGGAACTATTTGCCACTAAAAATCCAACCAATATGTAGATGAAAGAAGCAATTAAAGCCGCAATGTGGATATAGTTTAGCGGTATATTGAGAATATTATATGTTAAGAGTAGGAGAGCTGTGCCGGCAACGAACACAATTCCTACAAAATAGATCAGTTCAGCTAACCACTTCAGCAAGACTAGAAAGACTAACGGTGTGTCTTTTTTCTTTTTTGACATTTTAATCCTTTCTATTCTTTGTTTATTTTTAAGGATAGCCAGACACTAACTTTCCTCATACAAGTACTCTTGTATTATTATATATATATTACCAAAATTTCACAAATAATACAATAAAATTCATATATTCTACGAGCGAAAATCCTTATTATTTCTATGTTTTCTTTCGTTTTGAGATGCAGTTGAAACAAGTGAAAGAAGAGATAGCTAACAGAGACAATAGGGACAAAAGAACTATTAACTTGCCGCCTCTGTTTATGTTAGTTATCATTACAGGGGGAGTTCGGAAAAACTTTGCTGTTTTTAGTCAGTTTAGAGTTTCCCAGGCACAATGGGAGCTGGTAGTTTCACCCCCGCAAGGGTGCTCAACAGTCCCTTAGACTATTGAGGTGGTGGATAAAGAAAACAAAGTTTTCGTCAAAAGTGCTCTTTCGTATTTGAAAAGCGAATGGTGTTGAGATTTGCTTTGCAAGCAACATTAGTGATTTTTTGTACAAAGCAAGGGCGTACTTTGTGATAACTCTATTTGGGGGTAAAATATTTTTAAAAAAGTATTGACTTCAACCTAAGGGGAGGGTTTATAATGAGATTTGTAAGGAGGAAATGATGTATCAAATCAAAGAAGCTGCGCAGCTTTCAGGTGTTTCTGTCAAAACACTGCATCACTATGATAAGATAGGCTTGCTTGTGCCGCAAAAGTCTGAAAACGGGTATCGTCTTTATAGTGAAGCAGATTTAGAGCGCCTGCAAGTTATTTTATTTTACAAATATCTTGGATTTTCTTTAAAGAAAATAGCAGAGCTACTAAGTCAGGAAGAGCAGGAACTATTGCCTCACTTGAACAAGCAATTGCAGTTTTTGCAGCAGGAAAGGGGACATTTGGATACCTTGATTTTCACCTTGCAAAAGACAATTCAAGCTCAAAAAGGAGAAAGAAAAATGACGACACAAGAAAAATTTGTTGGATTTACCTACGAAGACCATGCAAATTATTATCATCAAGCGGTTGAAACATACGGTCAAGAAGTAATGGACGAGTCTCGTGTACGACAAGTTGGCAAAGAAACTGAGACGACGGAAGCATTTAACAAAGTTTTTCGCAATCTAGCTAATAATATGCAAAAAGGTCTAGCTGTGGAAGCACAAGAGAATTTATCAGAAGCCGAGCAGTTATTTCAAGCAATGAATACCTATGCCTTTGATTGTTCTCTGGAAGTTTTCGCTTTTATTGGAAAAGGCTACGTGGCAAATCCTGAATTTAAGAAAAATATTGACCAATTTGGAGTTGGAACAGCTCAATATGTAGCAGATGTTATCCAAGCATACGTTCACAAGTAAAATAAAAAATAGGGCAAATACTAGTGTTCTGCATGGTAGCATTTGCTCTATTTTTAGTATTCCACACTTCCAGCAACCCAGCCAGTACAGAGAGCGACTGTAATATTAAATCCACCGGTATGAGCATTGATATCCAGCACTTCGCCAGCAAAATAAAGCCCAGAAACTAGTTTGCTTTCTAAAGTCTTGGGATTGATTTCCTTAAGACTGACACCGCCTTTGGTCACAAAAGATTTGGCTAGAGACATTTTGCCGATAATAGGAATCGGTAGAGCTTTGAGCTGTTGAATGAGCTCTTCTTTTTCTTTTTCAGTCAATTGTTTGCCTTTTTCAGGGAATGGCTGCGCGAAAAAGTCTGCCAGACGTTCAGGAAGCAATTGTTTGAGGCTATTTTTGAGCGATTTTTCTCGGTTATTTTCTAAAAATGCTGCCAAATCTTCCGCAGAAAACTGTGGTAAGACATCTAAATAAATGGTTTCACCGCCTTTGAGGAAACTGGAAAGTCGCAATGCGGCTGGACCAGATAAACCAAAATGAGTAAAGAGAAGGTCGTGAGTGATGATATGTTTATCATAATGGAGGGTGACATTGGCTAATGCAATCCCCTGCAAAGCCCTATGTGGAAAGTCAGTCAAAAGTGGGCTTTCAGCAGCCTCTAGCTCAGTAACCGTATGGTTGAAATGACGCGCAATCTCATAGCCAAAGCCAGTAGAGCCAGTTGAAGGATAGGATTTACCACCTGTGGTGACAATCAATCGGTCGCTGCTCCAAATGTGCTCACTTGACTTGATGATAAAGCAATCCGCGTTTTTCTTTACAGAAACCACTTCTGTCTGTGTCTTGATTGTAGCACCCAGCTCTTTTATTTTTTGTTCCAAGGCTTCAATAATTGTAGAAGATTTGTCTGTTGTTGGGAAAACGCGCTCGTGGTCTTCCACTTTAAGTTTCACGCCATTCTCAGTGAAAAAATTCATAATGTCATGATTGTCAAACTGGGAAAAGACACTGTAGAGGAAGCGACCGTTGCCTGGTATGCCAGCTAATAAATCTTCTAAAGTGCCATTATTCGTCACATTGCAGCGTCCGCCACCTGTTCCGGCAAGTTTCTTACCTAAGCGTTTATTTTTTTCTAAGAGGAGAGTCTTTTGTCCATGAAAAGAACTGGAAATAGCAGCCATCATACCAGCAGGTCCTCCGCCTATCACGATTGTATCAAAATGGTTCATTGTACTTCTTTCTTTAAATGAATATGTCAAATTTTATTGTATCATAAATATGGTGAAATTCCTTGAAATCCGGAGCAAATTTGACAGTTAAGCCTTGATATGATAAGATTTAGGTATATATCTAGAAAAAGTTTCAGAGGAAATTATGGCAATTGAAAAGACAGTCAGCGAGCTAGCCGAGATTTTAGGGATTAGCCGTCAGGCGATGAACAATCGGGTCAAAACTCTTGCGCCCGAAGATACCGACAAGAATGAAAAAGGGGTCACCGTTGTGACGCGCAGCGGTTTGATAAAGCTGGAAGAAATTTACAAAAAGACGATTTTTGAAGATGAACCGGTCAGCGAAGATGTCAAGCAACGTGAGCTCATGGAAATTTTGGTAGATGAGAAAAATGCAGAAATTGTGCGTTTGTATGACCAGTTAAAAGCAAAAGATGCTCAATTAGCTAAAAAAGATGAGCAATTGCGCGTGAAAGATGTGCAAATTGCTGAAAAAGATAAGCAATTAGACCAGCAGCAGCAATTGACTGCTAAGGCCATGAATGAGCGTGAAACGTTGCTATTAGAATTGGACGAAGCTAAAGAAAAAGTGCAAGCACAAGAGCAGAAAGGTTTCTTTGCAAGATTGTTTGGACGATAGAGAGAATCTCGGTTGAAGAAACTGAGATTTTTTTATAGAATGAAAGGTATGGTAAAGGAAGAACTAGCAAACAATATCAATATCCTTGGCTCTTTTTGTGGAAAACGCGATTTGCCAGAATTAACACAAAAAGCTTTAGAAGATAAATATAGCCTAAAACAGGCTGATGTCATGGTGCTGTTTGGTGGGAGTATTCTAGCGGGTGGAAATATTCTAGCGCAGGCTATGTTCGCGAATATCGCAAAGATTTATGTGATTGTTGGTGGCGCGGGTCATACGACTGATACTTTGCGCCAAGTAGTCGCTAAAGAGTATCCGAAAATAGAAACACAAACTTTGTCAGAGGCAGAAATTTTCAATGCTTACTTGAAAGAAAAGTATAACTTAGCAGCTGATTATTTGGAGTGTCGCTCGACCAATTGTGGAAACAACATCACTTATTTATTGGATTTGTTGGAGCACGAAAAGATTGATTATCAGTCTATTATTTTTTGTCAGGATGCCACTATGCAGGAACGAATGGACGCAGGGCTTAGAAAGTACCTCTCTAAGGAAAAGAAAATTATCAATTTTGCTGCATATCATGCAGAAGTGACGGTGAAAGAAGAACAGTTGACTTTTAAACAGAAACTTCATGGTATGTGGGCAATGGAGCGTTATATAAGTTTGTTAATGGGAGAAATTCCCCGTTTAACAGACAATGCAGCTGGATATGGGCCAAAAGGAAAGAACAACATTGCGCATGTGGAGATTCCGACAGAGGTCAGAATAGTTTTTGAAGCATTAAAACAAGATTATGCTGACTTAATCCGTCTAGCAAATCCTCTTTATGCTTCAGTTGATGAAAAATAAGTTAAAGGAGAATGATGAAACAACAGCGTTTAGGTTTTCAAAAACTCTATCAAAATCTTGATAAAATTCTATTTTTGTTTTTTATTATTTTTATGCTGACAGAATATGCTTGGTTGCCTTTTAATTCGTGGGCGGCAGGTACTTTGCTTCGTCAGACGGGCTATCAATTTCTATCGTATAACAATGTAGTTGGAGTGTTATCTAGTCATCCTCTAGTTACTCTGGCTTTTATCCTCTTGTTTTTAGCCAATCTGTTGGTCGCTTATGTTCAAATCACACTTCTTTTTTTAGGAGCGCACAATCTATTGACTCAAGAAAAGCGAACACTCTTGAAGTTTACCAAGAAAACCATAGCAGACAGTTTACTCATCTTAAAGCAGGTACGTCCTAGTAAAATCTTGTTTGTCTTGTTCTACATCGCTCTGCTCTTTCCTTTTCTCCGAAAAATTCTCAAAATTTACTATCTAAACAAAATTTTAGTTCCAAATTTTATCTTAACTTATTTGAAAGAGACGTATTTTGGGGGTGCTGTCGTCCTGACTCTACTTGTATGGCTGATGTTATTGGTTGCTGTCCGTTTGATGTTTGCCTTGCCCAAAATCTTTTTTGAAAATTCTTCCGTAAGAGAAGCGGTGCAGTTCAGCTTAGAAAAAACCAAGAAACGAACTTTCTTTTATTCTTGGCAGTTGTTTTGGATTGTGACAAAGACTTTTCTCTTCTTTTTTGGAATGACTCTGCCTCTCTTTCTTTTACAGCATGTTGCAGACGGTCATTCCAATCAAGTGGCAACGATTGCTGGTGTGATGAATTATGTGTTGCTGAAAAATGCTCACTATCTGATGTTGAGCTATTTCTTGATTAAATTTGTTTCTTTTCTAACTGAGCAAGGCTTGGCGGATTGTCCGCGGCGAAAGTTCGATCGCGTTTTGCGCTGGCTTGTGATTTCCATTGCTTCTATATTCTTTGCTGTAGAAGGTTATATGTATCTCATTTTTCCATTGGAAACGGTTCCTGTTACGATTTCTCATCGAGGAGTGTCGCAGGAAAATGGTGTACAAAATACGATTCAGTCATTGGAAAAGACCGCTTTGCTGAAGCCAGACTACATTGAAATGGATGTGCAAGAGACAAAAGATAGTCAATTTGTCATGATGCACGATGCTAATCTTTTCAATTTGGCAGGTGTCAATGCAAGTCCACAGGATTTGACCTTGGCAGAACTAACTGCTTTAGAGGTTTCAGAAAATGGCTATCGGACAAAAATTTCCAGTTTTGATGCGTATCTCAACCGTGCCAACGAATTGGGGCAGCGGTTGCTCATTGAAATCAAAACCAGCAAAAAAGATTCTTCGGATATGATGGAGCGCTTTTTGAAAAAATATGGCCCAACGATTAAAAAGTACGGTCATCAAATGCACTCATTGGACTATCGCGTGATTGAAAAAGTTGTGAAATACGATGCTAGCATTAAAAGCTTTTTTATCCTGCCTTATAATACAATCTTCCCACGAACCAAAGCTAGTGGTTATACTATGGAATACTCCACACTAGATGAAAACTTTGTTTCTAAGTTGTGGCAAGCAGATAAATTGCTCTATGATTGGACGGTCAACGATGTAAACAGCATTGCAAAATCTTTCCGCTTGAATGTTGACGGTATCATAACGGATGATGTTCAACTGGTGCAAAGTTCCATTAAAGAGCTGAAAGACAATCCAAAATATACAGACTTACTCCTTAATAAAGCCTTTGATTTCTTTAATTTTACATAAAATAGCCCCCTCTTAGCAATGAACTAGGAGGGGGTGAGTTTTTTGAGATTTGTTTTAAAACGGCATTTTGCCTGCAAAGGCACCTAACTTTTTCTTAGTTGCGGCATCAATTTCTACGAGGGCAGCGTTGATAGCTTGGGTTGTCATGTCAGATAAAGTTTCTAAGTCTTCTGGGTCGACAACAGCTTCTTGGAAGTCGATTTTGACGACTTTTTTATCACCTGTAAGAGTTGCGACCACGAGGTCTTGGGCAGATTTGCCAACAAATTCTGTCGCAGCAAGCTCGGCTTGCCCTTTTTCCATTTGTTTTTGCAATTTTTGTGCTTGTTTCATCATGGATTGCATGTTCATCATTGTTTTAGTTCTCCTTAATTTTCAAACATTAACATCTTATTTTACCATATCTGGCACATCTAAGCTAGAGTTTGCTAGGTCAATGGTCAAATGATAGTCGGTATTATCGCGGACGGTGTGCTCAAAGTCGGTAGTATAAAGGACAAGACGGAGTGTATCACCTGCTACCATTTTGTAGATAGTTGGTTGGAGTTCAAAAGAAATTTCCATCCATTGATCTGGTGTGACTTCTTCGACTGTTAGCAAATCGTTGCGGTTTTGCAGATTGAGAAATCCTTTTGTCACAACGCGATGCGGTGTCTCTTTGAAAGGCAATTCCATTAAATGATCCAGCATATAAAAGCGACCATTGTCCATGACTTTTGGTGCAAGGACGCCAGGAATTGGGGTGAGACGTTTAGCTTGTCCAAGATCTAACAGCTGTGCGGAAATCAAGCCTTTATCGGTGCTGGATTTAAGGTGCAGATTGAGCTTGACGGGGCCGTTAAGGAAAAGGTCTTTTTCTAAGGTGAAGTCAACGGTCACTTGATTGACTTTTCCGTCAAAGAGTTCATTTTTGAAGGTTTGATAGGTCTTGCTGAAACGCTTGTAGTCCGTCTCAGAGTAAGCATTTTGAATATCTTGAGTAGTACTACCTAGATTGAAATGAGTGTAGTGTTCTGGATTGCCGAAAGTCTCTAGTGACAACCAGCTTTGTGCTTGACTATTGTCTTGCCAGATTACGGTTGGCAATTCAAAGTGAGAATTGTAGCCTAGCAGTTTCTTGCTGAGAAGTGCATTCATGGACTCACGAAAGTCAATGGATTGCCAATTGTTCATGTAAACGTGAGCACCGTTGTGGAAAAACAAATGCTTTTTGATGTTTTGTGGCAGGGCATGGAACATGTTGTACACATTGAGCGGCTTGACATTCCAGTCTTGGGAGCCATGCGTAAAGACGACTTCGGCTTTGACCTTGTGCGCGTGAATCAGATAGTTGCGGTCATGCCAAAATTGATTGTAGTCCCCTGTTTTGCGATCGAGATTTTCTTTTAATGATTTGAGGCTTTTTTGATACTCAGCATCGTGACGAAGACGTTCACCTGCTAGAAGATTGCGTGAGTAGGTTAATTCTGTCAAAGAGTCAAAATCTTCACCAGGATAGCCCCCAGGACTTGTCACCAAACCATTTTCACGATAGTAATTGTACCAAGAAGAAATTCCAGCTTCGGCAATAATAACCTCCAGCCCTTCTACGCCAGTCGTAGCTAGCCCATTTGACAAGGTTCCGAGGTAAGAAATTCCTGTTGTAGCAACTTTTCCATTGGACCAAGTGGCTTTGATTTCTCGCTGTTTGGTATGGTCTGTGAACGCACGGCAGCGACCATTTAACCAATCAATAACATTTTTATAGGCTTCGATTTGATAATAATCTCCGCTCGTCATAAGCCCCTCAGAGTCCTTGGTTCCCACACCTGATACATATAAATTAGCAAAACCACGAGGAAGCAAATAATCATTGAGCGTGTAAGTACCGATATGACCGAGTGTTTCTTCTGCTTGCTCCACCAATACTGCTTGACCTTGTGGTTCAACCAAGCAAACTTCAGAGTTATGGACGGTAATTTTTCCAGCTTCCTTTTTAACCAAATCCACATTCATGTTATAGAGCGCTTTGTCGCTAGCTTTGTCGTTGGTTCCTTGGTGATAAGGGCTGGCAGTCATAACGGCAGGAATTTGTCCGTCAAAACGAGGACGAATGATACTGACCTTAATCAAATCAGGCAGACCGTCTTCGTCGGTATCCACGCGCGATTCCACATAGACCACTTCGCGGATTGCATTATGGCTAGTAAAAGTCGCAAGACTTTTACCATTGAAATAGTGGTAGGTATTGTCTTCAGGAATCAAACCGTCGCTCACTAGTTTATCAATCAAGAGATTGCCGTTTTTGGTGCGTGTGTTGAGCAACTGATAGAGATTTTCGAGCAGATTTCCATAGGTAATGGGAAAGTTTACGTCCTTGCGGAATGTTTCTACATCGTCGAAGTCAACAAAGGGCACAAATTCCAGCAATTGAAAAATGATGGTATAAAAAATCTCTGCTGTCAATTCTTGATTGGACGTAAAAAAACTGAGTAAGTCTGTTTTTGAATTGGCAATCAAAGATTTTAGGGCATAGTCTGTATGTTTATAATTAAAAAGAGTTCTACGTACAAAAGTTTCCAAATTTTCTTTATCAGAATGCCCTGGTTGGAAAGAAAATCCAATGCTTTCCATTTCAGCCAGCATTTTTTCGTTTGTTTCTGGTGTATAACTATACTGATTATAGCGCATATTTTTACTCCTTTTTTACATTTTGTCAAAAAATAACCTTTACATTATCCATTGTAACTGATAAAATAGGATTTGTCTAAAATTTTTTAATTAAAGAGGAGAACAAAAATGGACGTCACATGGGCTGTGAAATATATCACAGAATTTCTTGGAACGGCAATTCTCATTATTTTGGGGAACGGAGCTGTTGCCAATGTGGAATTAAAGGGAACCAAAGGTCATCAAAGCGGCTGGTTAGTCATTGCAGTTGGTTATGGTATGGGGGTTATGATTCCTGCCCTTATGTTTGGAAATGTATCAGGAAACCATATCAATCCTGCATTCACACTAGGACTTGCAATTAGCGGATACTTCCCTTGGGCACAAGTTGCGCCTTACATTATTGCACAATTATTGGGAGCGATATTTGGACAAGCATTAGTAGTAGCGAGTCACCGCCCTTACTATTTACAAACAACAAATCCTAATGCGATTTTGGGATCATTCTCAACTATTGTAAATACGGATGACGGAAGCAAGAAATCACATGCTGCTTCTATGATAAATGGCTTTGTCAATGAATTTATTGGTTCATTTATCTTGTTCTTTGCAGCAATGGCCATGACCAAAAACTATTTTGGTGCAGAAGTTGTTAAATATGCTGCTACTCGTGGAGTGGATGCTACTCAAATCCAAGGAAAAGTTGCAATTGGTTCTCACATCAATGCCGGACTTGCGGTTGCCCACTTAGCACTTGGTTTCCTTGTCATGGCATTGGTAACGTCACTTGGTGGTCCTACAGGTCCAGGTCTGAACCCTGCACGTGACTTAGGCCCACGTATTCTTCATTTTCTTCTTCCAAAATCAGTTCTTGGTGAGCACAAAGGAGATTCAAAATGGTGGTATGCTTGGGTACCAGTTGTATCTCCAATCCTTGCCGGTATTGCTGCAGTAGCACTTTACAAGATGATTTATGGATAAGTTGTCAAAAAAGAAACGGTTCATTACGAGCCGTTTTTTGATAACGAAGAGATAAGATTGAGCGAAAAAATAGATAAGTGACTAGACGCTTGCCAATATAAAATGCTATACTAAAGAGTAAGGATAATAACAGTAACGGGAGTGAGACAGCAAAACTGATTTTTTGCAAAGTAACAATTTTTGTCTCATTCCTGCCTTTTATTTGGGAGAGATGAAATGGAATTAGATAAACTAAGTGGGAGACGGACTCTATTGTTCGGTATTTTGGCGATTCTTTTTGGTGTTATTATTATTGCAAACGGTGTTGGTTTTACAAAATTTGCCCTAGATTTATTGGTCATTTACTTTTTATTTGTCGGAGTTATCAATCTTTTTTTCCGTTTCTTAGTGAAGAAAAATCGTATCAGTCTTGGTTCTGCCCTCCTCCATGTTTTGGTGGGGCTGGTTGTTGGCTTTCTTAACCGTGCCAGCAATCTGCCAGTCAATATTGTCATTATTATATTGGGCTGCTATCAGTTGTGTACGGCGGCAGTCTATGGCATTACTTATCTTCTTTACCGTCAAAATAAGCTAAAAGGCGGTTTCCGTTATCTTTTTGATACCTTGCTTTATGGCGGGATTGGACTGACAACTGTCTTTTCTCCTAGCACGGATGGTAGGATGCAATTTTTGATTGTTGGTATTTATCTGATATTACTAGGCTTTTCTAACGTTCGAGACGGTCTTATGTTCAACACCGATGTGGAGAAAAAACAACTTCGACGCCGTATTCGGATTAACCTGCCTGTCATTATCGCTGCCTTTTTCCCAGCAGAGCAACTGAATCGTTTTAATCGTTTTTTGCAGGGTGAAAAACGAGAACACCAAAAGGTTTACAGCCGTATTCGAGATGAACAAAAGCTAGTTGACTTAGAAGTGCTGATTCATACATCAGATCAAAATCTTTTTGGGATGATTGGTCACGTTGATATTTGCTATAAAGGAAAAGTTGTTTCCTATGGTAGTTATGATATTTTTTCAGAGCGTTTATTCGGCACGATTGGAGACGGTGTCTTGTTTAAAGTGGATAAAGACGTTTATATTGATTTGTGCAAAGAAGAAAGCAAAAAAACCTTGTTTGGTTATGGGTTATCTTTGACAGATGAGCAAAAGCTAGCTGTGGAGAAACGGTTGGCTGAGATTGATGAGTTGTTGGAAGTGTGGGATCCACCGGCGAATTTGAAAGATGGTAAGCGCACGTATGCTTATAAATTGAAGCATGAGTTGAATGCTCGTTTATATAAGTTTAAAACAAGTCGTTTTAAGACTTATTTTATCCTGTCTACCAATTGTTGTCTGCTAGCCGATAGCATTATCGGACAGGCTGGAACAGCCATTTTAGATATGCGTGGGATTATTGCGCCGGGAACTTATCAGTCTTACCTTCAATATGAATTTGAGTCGGCAAATGAGCTGGTAGTGGTACAAAATATTTATCAGTAATAGCACAATTTTTTCTATTTTTACATAAATATTTGTAAAATACACAAAAATTATTTAAAATAGAAAGGCTTGGAGGAATTTATGTGTTCAACAAATAAAATTGTAAATACGATACCAGTATTAAAAATCAATAATCGAAAAAACAATCTCGCATTTTATTGTCAAACTTTGGGGATGAAAAATTTGCTAGAGGAAGGAGCTTTTGTCAGCCTTGGAGATCAGACAAAAGTTGAAAAATTGCAGCTAGAGGAGTCGCCCAGTATGCGCACTCGCAAAGTTGTTGGGACTAAGAAATTAGCGAAAATTGTTATTAAAGTAGCCGATTCACGAGAAATTGAAGCACTTTTAGCGCGTGGCAGCAAAGTTGATTATCTTTACCAAGGTGATAATGGCTATGCTTTTGAAGCAACTTCGCCGGAAGGAGATACGTTTTTACTGCATAGCGAGGAAGATTGGACAACCTTGCAGAGAGTGATGATTGCACCAGCATTTACGCCGCTAGAGGATTTTGTTGGGCTCAGTCAATTTACTATAGAGCAGATTCATATCAATGCTCCAGATAAGGAAAAAGCAGTCACTTTTTATCAGGAATGGCTAGGAAATCAGTCTATTCTAACATTCTCACCAGCAAGCGGACCAGATTTGCTGACGGAGAGTACTCAAACTTGGGATTTGGCAATGATTAAATTTATAGTTGAGCAATTTGATGTGGAAGCATTGCGTGATTTATTTCAAGGAAGAGAAAATTTTATACCTAAATCGGGCAAATTTTTCCTGACCAAAGATGAGAGCCAAATTGAAGTTTGGATTGAAGCAGTATGAGTTCAAGCAAGATTCTCTCAAAAGTCGAAGAACAGATAGCACAGCAAATCTATCCTGGAGCTAGCTTAGCTTTGTATACTCGTGGAGAGTGGCAAGAATATTATCTTGGTGAGAGCAATCCTGAGCGAGGCGAGAAGACTCAAGCAGGACTGGTCTATGACTTAGCGAGCGTCAGTAAGGTTGTGGGTGTCGGAACGATTTTGGCTGTTCTATTCCATGAGGAAAAACTAGATTTAGATGCACCGCTAACACAATATTATCCCGCTTTTCATGACAATTCTGTCACGGTAGGTCAGCTGGCTACTCACACATCAGGGCTAGATCCCTTTATCCCCAATCGAGATGCACTCAATGCGGTCGAATTGAAAGAGGCGCTAAATCATTTGAAAGTGCTTGATAACAAGCATTTTCGTTATACTGATGTAAATTTTTTATTGCTGGGTTTTATGGTAGAAGAAATTTTTCATTCTTCTTTGAGTGACATTTTTGAGCGGAAAATTTTTCAGCCTTGGGGTATGAAAGAAACAGCGTTTGGACCTGTTGCGCAAGCGGTGCCAACGGTTCGCGGTGTGAAGGAGGGAGTTGTACATGACCCCAAAGCGCATGTGTTGGGCAGACATGCTGGTAGTGCAGGCTTGTTTTCGACAGTTCGGGATTTGGAGCTCTTTTTGGAGCATTATTTACAGGATAACTTTGCAGCAACTTTGACAAAAAATTTCTCAAAGGAGATTGGAAAAACACGCAGTCTTGCTTGGGATTTAGACAAAGAGTGGTTGCAGCACACAGGCTATACTGGAACGTTTATTATGTTTAATCGTTTACAGCAGAAAGCGGTCATCTTCCTTTCCAACCGAACGTATGAGAAAGACGAACGTGCACAATGGATTTTAGACCGCAATGAGCTTATGGATTTGATTAAACAAAATCTGTAAAATGAAGACAGTTAGGATAAGAGCTGGATTTCCTGCTCTTTTTCGCTGTTTTAAAAGTTGAAATAAATTAGTTTGGAATATAAAAGGAATTGACTACTAACAATCGCTTTTTTCTATGAATTATATTAAAATAATAGATGAAGTATTGTGATGTAGAGAGAGAATATGACAAAAAAAGTAGGTGTCGGTCGGGCACATAGTAAGATTATTTTGATAGGGGAGCATGCCGTTGTCTATGGCTACCCTGCTTTGGCTCTACCTTTAACTAATATTGAAGTGACTTGTCGCATTTTGCCGTCAGATCATGCGTGGATTTTGTATGAAGAAGATACTCTTTCTATGGCGGTTTTTGCTTCTTTGGAATTTCTAGGGGTGCAAGAGGCTTATATTCGCTGTGAGATTGAGTCAATGGTGCCTGAAAAGCGCGGAATGGGTTCTTCTGCGGCAGTGAGTATTGCTGCGATTCGAGCTGTTTTTGATTACTATGAGCAGGAGTTGGATAGGGAAACTCTGGAAATTTTAGCCAATCGAGCGGAGATGATTGCCCACATGAATCCGAGTGGTTTAGATGCTAAGACATGCTTAAGCGATCGTGCTATTAAATTCATCAAAAATGTTGGTTTTTCAGAGTTTGAGACGAATCTTGGAGCCTATCTTGTGATTGCAGACACAGGGATTTATGGGCATACACGGGAAGCTATCCAAGAAGTTGAGCAACTCGGAATGACCGCTTTGCCACATCTTCATCAGCTTGGAAAATTAACCAATGAAGTTGAAGAAGCTTTAAAAGTAAAAGATTTAGAGAGAATCGGGATTGCCATGTCAAAAGCTCACCTCAGCTTAAAAAATCTAGGCGTGAGTTGCCCTGAAGCCGATCGACTTGTTGCCACAGCGCAAGAAAATGGAGCGCTTGGTGCGAAAATGAGTGGTGGTGGTCTAGGTGGCTGCATTATCGCTCTAGTGGCGAGCAAAGAAAAGGCTGTCAGTTTGGCTGATTTATTGAGGGAGAAAGGAGCGGTAAACACATGGATCGAAAGTCTGTAAAGGTGCGGTCTTATGCCAATATTGCCATTATCAAATATTGGGGTAAGAAAGATACTGTCAAGATAATTCCTGCAACGAGCAGTATTTCTTTGACCTTGGAAAATATGTACACAGAAACAACTCTGTCTAGCTTACCAGCGAGTGCCCAGTCAGATGAATTTTACATCAATGGTGTTCTGCAAGATCAAGCTGAACATAAAAAAATGAGCAATATTGTAGATCGTTTTCGTCCTCAAGGAGCTGGTTTTGTACGAATTGATACCAACAATAATATGCCGACAGCAGCGGGGCTTTCATCCAGTTCAAGCGGTTTGTCTGCGCTTGTTAAGGCTTGTAATGACTTTTTTGAATTGCACTTGTCCACAAAAGAGCAAGCACAAAAAGCAAAATTAGCTTCTGGGTCTTCCTCACGGAGTTTTTATGGACCGATTGCAGCTTGGGACAAGGATAGCGGAGAGATTTATCCAGTAAAGACAGATTTGAAATTAGCGATGATAATGCTGGTTTTGTATGATCAAAAAAAGCCGATTTCAAGTCGTGAGGGAATGAAACGCTGTGCAGAAACCTCCACGACATTTAGTGATTGGGTGAGACAGTCCGAAGAAGATTATAAAGCCATGTTGACTTATTTGTCTAACAATGATTTTGCTAAGGTGGGAGAATTAACAGAAAAAAATGCGCTTGCCATGCATGCTACCACTCAGACAGCAACGCCAGCGTTTTCTTACCTGACCGAAAAAAGCTATGAAGCAATGGACTTCATCAAACAATTACGCAGTCAAGGAGAGCGTTGTTATTTCACTATGGATGCAGGACCAAATGTAAAAGTGCTGTGTTTGGAAGAAGATTTGGAGCATTTGGTGCCGATATTTGCAGAAAAATACCGCCTCATTGTCTCTAAAACGAAGGAATTGCCAGATGACTAAAACAGTAAGAACATGCGGGAAATTGTATTTGGCAGGGGAATACTCTGTATTGACAGCGGGACAAGGCGCGATTCTGAAAAATATTCCGATTTATATGACGGGAAAAATTCATTTTTCTGAACGTTATCAGTTGTTTTCAGATATGTTTGACCATACTGTAGATTTGACACCTGATGATGAGTACAGTCTCATTCAGGATACGGTTGCTGTTATGAATGAGTTTTTACAAAGTCGATCCATTTCACTACGTCCCTTTTTCTTAACCATTACTGGAAAAATGGAGCAAGATGGAAAAAAATTTGGTCTTGGCTCTAGTGGGAGTGTCGTAGTTTTAACCATACGAGCAATAATAGCCTTGTATGGTCTGGCGTTATCTGCTGAGGAAACCTTTAAGCTGGCAGCCTATGTCCTTCTTAAACGTGGGGACAATGGCTCAATGGGAGATGTGGCTTGTATCGCTTATGAAGATTTGATTTATTACCAATCTTTTGACCGCAAAAGAATAGCGGAGCAGATCAATGATTCGCCCTTAAAACAGGTAATATCCCAAGATTGGGGATACGTCATTCGGAGGATTCAACCACAACTTACGTTTGACTTTCTTGTAGGCTGGACAAAAGAACCAGCTATTTCTAGAGATCTGATCAATCAGGTCAAATCAGCAATTTCATCCAGTTTTCTAACACAAACACAAGAAGAAGTTCTTCGACTGGAGAAGGCGCTGCTTGCTGGTGAGAAGGAAATTATGAAAGAAAGCCTAGAAAAGGTTAGCGACCTATTGGCGGAACTTAGCCCCGCTATTTACAATGAAAAACTGAGAGCTTTAAAAAGAGCCAGTCAAGGATTGGACTGTGTGGCAAAGAGTAGCGGTGCTGGCGGTGGCGACTGCGGCATAGCATTGTCTTTTGATTCGCAAGCCAGTCAAATCTTAGTGGAACGTTGGCAAAGGGCAGAGGTTGTCCTTTTATATAAGGAGAGGTGGGAATAAATGAGTGAAAATCGTAAAGACGAGCACATAAAGTATGCTTTGGAGCAAACCTCTGGCTACAACAGTTTTGATGACATGGAGCTTATTCATTGCTCGCTTCCTAAGTATGATTTGGACGAGATGGATTTGACGACGCAGTTTGCAGGCAAAGATTGGGAATTTCCGTTTTACATCAATGCTATGACAGGTGGAAGTGAGAAAGGGAAAGACATCAATCAGCGCTTGGCACAAGTTGCAGAATCCTGCGGTATTCTCTTTGTCACAGGCTCTTACAGTGCTGCCGTGAATAATCCAGCAGATGATTCTTATGCTGTCAGCAAAGACAAGCCCAACCTGCTCCTTGCCACTAATATTGGAGTGGATAAGCCGTATTCCCTAGGTCAGCAGGCAATCACAGATCTTCATCCTCTTTTTTTGCAAGTACATGTCAATCTCATGCAAGAATTGCTCATGCCAGAAGGAGAACGCTCTTTTAAAACTTGGCGAGCACATTTAAAAGACTATGCTGAGCAAAGCACAGTCCCGGTAGTGTTGAAAGAGGTTGGCTTTGGTATGGATTTGGCAACGATCGAAACTGCTTATGACCTCGGTATTCGAACGGTTGATCTTTCTGGTCGTGGCGGAACGAGCTTCGCCTATATTGAAAACAGGCGCGGTGGCAATCGAGACTATCTCAATGATTGGGGGCAATCGACACTCCAAGTCTTACTAAATGCTCAACCGATGATGGATAAAATGGATATTTTGGTGAGTGGTGGCGTACGGCAGCCGCTTGATATGGTGAAGGCTTTTGTGTTAGGAGCTAAGGCTGTAGGACTTTCACGCACCATGTTAGAATTGATTGAGACATATTCGGTGGATGAAGTCATCACGATTGTAAACGGTTGGAAAGAAGATTTGCGTTTGATTATGTGTGCACTTGGTTGCCAAAATTTGCCGGAATTAAGACGAGTGCCTTATCTTTTGTATGGACGTTTGCGAGAAGCACAAGATCAACTAAATAAAGAAATCCGATGAGTTTTTTCACTTATCGGATTCTTTTTTTTCTATGATTTTTGACGAATGTTTTCTAAAATTTCTTGTGCTCTTTTGAAACTAAAATGTTTCTCAGAAATGAGTTGAGAAACCAGAAGAGCGATTTCTGTATCCTTAGCTCCTGCTAAAAGAGCGAGAGATTTGGCTTGTAGCTTCATGTGACCGTGCTGGATACCGGTGCTGACCAGGGCTTTTAGAGCCGCAAAATTTTGCGCTAAGCCGATAGACGCAATAATACTGGCTAACTCTTTGGCGGTTGGTTGTTTTAGCAAGTCAAAGCTAACTTCCACCGTAGGGTTGAGCCCAATGGAGCCCCCTTTGGTAGCAATGGGAAGAGGAAGCGTAATCTCTCCGCAGAGCGTTTGAGTAACTTCCTTGATTGACCAAGTAGTCAATCCTTGATAGGAACCATTTCTACTAGCGTAGGCATGCGCACCAGCTTCAATCGCCCGCCAGTCATTTCCTGTCGCTAATACGACAGCATCAATTCCGTTGAAAATGCCTTTATTGTGGGTGCTGGCACGATAAGGGTCTTGCTTGGCAAATTGGCTTGCCAGCACGATTTTTTTAGCAATGTCAATGGCTTCTGATTTATTTCGACTAAGAAAACGAAGATCAATTTCACAGGTGGCAGTTACTAAGGCTTCTGTTGCATAATTTGATAGAATTGCTATCAGGCTTTCACCGCCAGTCAACTCTTCTAATGGTGTTTTCAACGCTTCTAGCATGGTATTGAGGATATTGGCGCCCATAGCTTCTTGGGTGTCAACTGTTAGATAAACGACTAAAAATTCAGCTTCGCCATTTAGCCATTCTACACGTAAATCACGCGCACCACCTCCGCGGTTGACAATCGACGGGTGTGCTTGATTGGCCAGCTCTAGCAATTCTTGCTTGTGATTTTGGATATTTTTTATAGCCGCTTCAATATTTTCTACTTGATAAAGAGCAACCTGTCCAATCATTTGACGATTGTGAATAGTCGTTTTGAAGCCTCCAGAGCGCTTAATAATTTTTGCTGCAAAGCTAGCAGCCGCAACGACAGAGGGCTCTTCTGTTACGAAAGGTACCTGATAAACTTGCTCGTCTACCACAACATCAGGAACGAAAGAGTAGGGCAGAGCAAATGTCGCCAGAACATTTTCGCTCATTTGGTCGGCTGTTGAGAGAGGGAGCATGTGATTATGCTCAAGGTTTGTTTGATTATCCTCGTTTAGTAAGTGATAATCTTTTAAAATTTGCAAACGTTCTTGAAGCGATTTTTTTGAAAAGCCCGTCCAACTTATCTTCATATTATTTTTCCACCTTGATGTATGTACGTTGGTGTTCTACGATTTCTGCTAAGGCAAAGTCTTGATTTTCATAGCCTGTAAAGCTAGCAGAGCCATTTTCATCTAGTTCTGCTTCTTCAAAAAATACCTTCTCATAATCTGGAATGCTCAGAGGTGTACGGCTGTCAAGTTTTTCCATACGATTGGCTTCAAGCTGCTGCTCAAAACCTGCTACGAGCTGCCCACTAAAGATTTCTGATACAGCTCCGCTTCCGTAGCTAAAGAGCGCAATGCGGTTACCTGCTTTGAGTGTCGTACTATTTTCAAGCAGGGAAAGGAGACCTAAAAAGAGGGAGCCAGTATAAATGTTACCTACTTTTTGACTGTAAAGAATAGATTGCTCAAAATTTTCTTGCAGTTGTGCTTGTTGTTCGCTTGGCAATGTCTTATCCATGATTTTCCGCATACCTTTTAAAGCTATCTTTGGATAAGGTAAGTGAAAACAAACTGCTGCAAAATCTTTCAAAGAGACTTGATTGCGTCTTAGGTACTCCGCCCAAGTCGTTTTTAAGCTATCCAAATACTGCTGAGTGGAGTACATGCCATTGACGAAGGGTGTTGTGGAATAATTCGGACGCCAGAAGTCCATGATGTCTCGTGTTTGAGCGACATTGTCCTCATTGAAGGCTAGAATTCGTGGATGACTAGTGATGAGCATAGCTATCGAACCAGCGCCTTGTGTCGGCTCTCCCGGTGTCTCAATACCGTATTTGGCAATATCGCTTGCAATGACCAACACTTTTGAGCTAGGGTGTTTTTCGACGTGCAATTTCGCATAATCCAGTGCGGCAGTAGCGCTGTAGCAAGCCTCTTTCATTTCAAAACTGCGTGCAAATGGCTGAATTCCAAGCAAACCATGAACAAAAACAGCAGAAGCCTTACTTTGGTCAATCCCAGATTCGCTGGCTACGATGACCATGTCAATAGCCTGTTTATCTTCTTCGGTCAAAATAGATGCTGCTGCACTCGCTCCCATGGTTACAATATCCTCTGTGACAGGGGCAATACTAATTTCTTTTAGTAAAAGTCCCTTGCTTAGTTTTTCCGGGTCAATGTTACGCGCTTCTGCCAAATTTTCTAATTTTAATACGTAATTGGCTGTCGCAAAGCCAATTTTATCAATTCCAATGTTCATCATTACCTCTATATATTTCGGTTTCATGTAAATATTATTCTATTCCATTTTATCATAATTCAAGTGGAAACTGAGAAAAAGACCATCTTAAGATAAGAAGGGTTTTAGACAGTTCGGTTGTTTTTGTTGAATTACGAAGAACGGTGTTTTTGCAGATAATGGTAGAGTCTGAGCACCACCGTACCACTTGCCATTCCAATTGAAATGACCAAGGCTAAAATCACCACCAAGGTAGCATTAACCATAGCATGACTATAATCTCCAGTGACAAAATAGGCCGTTGTACGATAAGAAAGATAGCCCGGAACCAATGGAGCTAAAATGGCTAAGATAAAGACGACAGCAGGGGTTTTATAAAGAATGCTCAAAACTTGACTAATGCAAGATCCGATAATAGCTGCAATAAACGTAGCAATAATCACATTTGTTGGACCTTTTAATACATAATACAAAAGCCAGATGAACATTCCAAGGATTCCTCCTGGAATGAGCATTCTTTTTTGAACATTTAAAACGATTAAGAACATTACAATTGCAAGAAAACTTGCTGCAGCTTGTAGTAAGACAGTCAATGGATTCACCTTTTATTTCATTAAGACGAGAGCTACGGAAGTGCCAGCTCCGAGTGCCAAAGTGATCAACAGCGTTTCAAAGATTTTGCTCATTCCGGAGTTGAGATGATTGGTCATCAAATCACGCACGGCATTGGTCAGAGCAATACCGGGAACAAAAGGCATGACAGCACCAGCGATGATTAAGTCCGCACTGGAAGGAAAGCCAGAATAGCGCGCCCAGATCTGTGCCAGCAGACCAAAAATAAAAGCTCCTGCAAAAGCTGTGACAAAAGGAATGCGCACGTATTTATTGACCGAAAGAGAAAAGGTAAAGCCAAAGAAGGTCGCAAGAGCAGCGCCGAGTGCATCATAGAGATTGCCACCAAACATGATAGAGAAAAAAGGGGCACTAATAGTAGCAGCAAATGTCAGTTGCCTGTTTGTGTAAGGTGTCTTTTTCTTTTTTAGCTGAGTTAATTTCTCAAAAGCATCTTCAAGACTGATGTCCCCGCTAACCAGTTCACGCGATACTTGATTGACATCGCACACTTTTTCGATATTGTAATTTGAATGAGTAATGCGTTTCATACGCGAAATATTGGTGTTTTCAATTGAAAAGAAAATGGCAACTGGCATTGCGAGTGCATTACAATCCATAATTCCTTGAGAATGAGCAATCCGAATCATGGTATCTTCAACCCGATAAATTTCAGAACCACTTTGAAGCAGAAGCGTACCTGCTAACATCAGGATATCAACAGTTAGATTAAATTTGTCTTCCCTTTCTACATCTCTTTTCTCCACCATTTTTACACCCTTTTCTTTTAACTAACAATACCTCTATTATAGCATAAAAAAGAAGAAAACCAGCTGGAATTTCCAACTGGTTTTTGAGAATAGAATTGAATTAGCTAAGGGCATCATCCATTGAAAGCACTTCGTGGAAGACACGTTGAGTCAATTCAGTTTTTTGTTCTTTTGTAAGGTATTTAGTGT
The DNA here is from genome assembly GCF_001839535.1 of Streptococcus sp. HMSC36C04. Classification (NCBI taxonomy): domain Bacteria; kingdom Bacillati; phylum Bacillota; class Bacilli; order Lactobacillales; family Streptococcaceae; genus Streptococcus; species Streptococcus sp. HMSC36C04. The sequence continues at coordinate 57,342 of NZ_KV841605.1, forward strand.
TGACACAGTAACCTGAGATACGAACGATAACATCTTCACCATTCATAATCTTGTCATAGACATCTTTCAAGTCCATAACGTTTAAGTTGACGTGTTGACCACCATTTTCAAAGTAACCGTCAAGAATCGTTACCAAGTTATCCACTTGTTCTTCACGAGTTTTACCAAGAGCACGAGGTGAAACTTGAGTAGTTAGTGAGATACCGTCTGCTGCATAACCAAAGTCAAGGCTAGCTAGTGAGTTGAGATTTTGCAACCAACCACCACGAGCTTTGTTAGAAGGGTTTGCACCTGGTGAGAAGAATTCCAATTTAGACAAGTTCACACTGCCGTCTTCATTGAGGTAAACCCCTTTGTGAACTGGAGAGTTACCAGTTTGTTTAGAGTAAGCAACATTTGAAGTGATAGTAAGTAATGATACAGTTGCTTCAGCGTTCTTGTACAGTCTGTGGCTACGAAGGCGAGTTGTGTAGGATTCAATCAACCATTCAGCCAATTCGTTTGAGCGAGGGTCATCTTCACCCCAACGTGGGTAGTCACCAGTTGTTTCATAGTCGTAAATGTAGCCATTTTCATCGCGAATTGGTTTAACAGTAGCATATTTGATAGCAGCTAATGTATCAACAGTATTGGCAAATCCACAGATACCAAATCCCATGTTAGCACGTTGATGTGTAGGCAAGAAGGCCATTTGAACAGCTTCATAGTTGTACTTATCTGTCATGTAGTGAATGATATTCAATGCATCTACGTAAGTGTCTGTCAACCAATCAAGTGATTTTTCAAAGTTTGCTTTAACAGATTCAAATTCAAGTACTTCGTCGCGGATAGGGTCAATATCAAATACTTTGTAGTCTTTGTGAACATCGTCGTAACCACCGTTCAAACCAGTCAAGAGAGCTTTAAGGACGTTTACACGAGCACCGAAGTATTGGATGTTGTGGCGTTGTTCTTCGTTTTCTGGGTCAAGTGGTGACACACAGCAAGAGATACAGCTCATTTCGCCATAGCCGTCTTTTGCCATTGTCGTTACACCTTCGTATTGGATAGAAGAATGTTTGTGACTCATGTGCATGCAGTAATGACGGAAAGTGTATGGTAATTTATCCGTCCAAAGAACTGTCAAGTTTGGCTCTGGAGAGTTACCGATGTTGTCCAATGTGTTCAAGAAACGGTAATCCATTTTTGTAACACGGTGGCGACCGTCATTTCCCATACCAGCCATAGAAGTTGTGATGAAAGTTGGGTCACCTGAATACAATTCGTCATAAGCTTTTGTACGAGCGAATTTCACAGTACGAAGTTTCAAAACGAAGTCATCAACAAATTCTTGGATTTCTGATTCGGTGAAAGTACCACGAGCTAAGTCACGTTCTGCATAAATGTCAAGAACGATTGGAACACGTCCAAGTGAAGTAGCAGCACCGTTGACAACACGACAGACAGCCATGAAAGCAATGTTCACCCATTGAATAGCTTCTTTTACGTTCATAGCAGGTCTGCGAACATCAAGACCATAAAGGTCACCTAAGCGAACAACTTCTTTCAATGATTGGTATTGAAGGTTGACTTCTTCGCGAAGACGAATAGTTTCTTCATCAATGTCTGTCAAAGCGTTCCAATCTTCCACTTTTTCAGCCATCAAGTAATCTGCTCCGTAAAGTGCAAGACGAGCATAAACACCGATGATACGTCCACGTGAATAAGCATCTGGCAAACCTGTTACAGTGTGTGCGTGACGTGCGCGACGGATATTTGTTGTGTAGGCACGGAAAATACCGTCATTTACAGTTGTTACGTATTTTGTGAAGATTTCATGCATTTTAGGATCTGGTTCATAGCCATGTTCCTTCAAAGCAGTTTCCGCCATACGGATACCACCTTTTGGCATGAAGTTCAATTTGAACAATTCATCATTTTGGATACCATAGATTAATTCATTGTCTTTATCAATGTATCCAGCTGGAATGTCAGCGATTGAAGTAGCACGTGTATCCATTGGGAAACGTGTTTCTTCATAATGTGCTTTTGTGTCTTCGATAATTTTTTTAATGTGAAGAGAGCGTTCAGTTGGACCAGCTAAGAAACTTTCATCTCCATCATAAGGAGTGTAGTTTGCTTGTACAAAACGAGATACGCTAGCTTTTTCGCGCCAATCTTCCCCTTTGAAGCCTTCCCAAGCTTTGTCAAAAATATCCTGTGCTTCGACAACAGTTTTAACAACCATGTTTTTTTCCTCTTGTATCTTTCTAGTAACACAAATCTGTTACATTTATAAAATAAGTATATCATATAGTAATCGTTTCCACAAATGGAATCTGGTCATAAAAGCACTTTCTTTTATAATACAGATTTAAAAACTAGCGTAAATTGTATTATATTTTTGAAAAAATCAGCATATTTTCAAATATTTTGGAAAAAATGATAAAAATTGTATAATGGAAGAAAGAACAGAGTCGAGAAAGGAGCTGTATTGATGTTAATTTTTCCCTTAATCAATGATACATCTCGGAAAATCATTCACATTGATATGGATGCCTTTTTTGCCTCCGTAGAAGAAAGAGACAATCCAGCACTAAAAGGCAAGCCGGTCATCATCGGAGCAGACCCTCGTTTAACAGGCGGACGAGGCGTTGTCTCAACTTGCAATTATGAGGCGCGCAAGTTTGGTGTTCACTCAGCTATGAGCTCCAAAGAAGCTTATGAGCGTTGTCCACAGGCGGTTTTCATTTCGGGAAATTATGAAAAATATCAGGCAGTCAGCCAGCAAATTCGAGCCATTTTTAAACGATATACAGATATGATTGAGCCAATCAGTATTGATGAAGCCTATCTGGACGTGACCAAAAATAAGCTGGATATGAAATCTGCTGTCAAGATGGCCAAGTTAATCCAGCACGAGATATGGACAGAGCTTCATTTGACCAGTTCTGCTGGTGTTTCCTATAACAAATTTTTGGCAAAAATGGCTAGTGACTATGAAAAGCCTCACGGGCTGACCGTGGTTTTGCCGGGAGAAGCAGAATCTTTTCTGTCTCAAATGGATGTTGCCAAATTTTACGGTGTTGGGAAAAAGACAGTAGCAAAGCTGCATGATATGGGTGTTTATACGGGGGAAGATTTGTTGAAAATTTCTGAGATGACCTTGATTGATTTGTTTGGGCGGTTTGGTTTTGACCTTTATCGCAAGGCAAGAGGCATCAGCAATTCACCAGTGAAAGTCAATCGTATTCGTAAGTCTATTGGTAAGGAAAGGACTTACGGAAAATTACTATATGACGAAGACGACATAAAAAAGGAATTGACACTTTTATCGCAAAAGGTTGCTCGTAGTTTAAAAAAACATGAAAAGTCTGGAAAGACGATTGTCCTGAAGATTCGCTATGCGGATTTTTCAACATTGACAAAAAGGCAGAGCTTAGCGACAAGAACGCAAGATGCGGAGCAGATTGAACGCATTGCACATGAGATTTATGATAGATTGGACGAGCAGACAAAGGGTGTGCGTCTTTTAGGAGTGACAGTGACAGGATTTGGGCTGTAAAAAAGTTTGGAATGGGGAGTTCCAAACTTTTTTGGCTCTATAATTTCTGTAGTGGGTAACACCACTGCAGAGATTATGGAGCCATTTTTTTACCATTTGTCAAGCAATTCAATGTTTTTCAGTC
>NZ_KV841606.1:0-39953 GCF_001839535.1 Streptococcus sp. HMSC36C04
ACAACTTTGTTGCACTTGACTTGACAATTGGGAAAAAAATTCGCATTCTTTCTCCTAAATATTTGTTAAAGGTGTCGCCGTATCTGGCGATGTATCACAAATATGAAAATCATGCTCAACCGCCAAATCAGCCTGTGCTAATTGATTGATCATTGTGATATGAGCCAATTCTTTGGTATTATTTTCTTTGCTAAGATGCCCTAGATAGATTTTCTTAGTGCGATAACCCAACGTACGAATCATGGTTTCTGCCCCGTCATCATTCGACAAATGTCCTTGGTCAGATAAAATCCGCTGCTTCAGGCTCCAAGGATAAGCTCCGCTACGAAGGATTTCAATATCATGGTTGGACTCGATCAAATACCCGTCCGCATTTTCAATAATCCCCGCCATACGATCGCTAACATAGCCAGTATCCGTCAGTAGAACAAAACTTTTATCGTCTTTCATCAGTCGGTAAAATTGCGGTGCAACCGCATCATGACTAACACCAAAACTTTCAATGTCAATATCGCCAAATGTCTTGGTTTTTCCCATTTCAAAAATGTGCTTCTGACTAACATCAATCTTCCCAAGCGCTACTTCCATAGCATTCCATGTTTCTTGATTGGCATAAATGTCTAAATGATATTTCCGTGCCAAAACGCCCACACCATGGATATGATCCTTATGCTCATGCGTTACCAAAATGGCATCCAAATCCTCTGGTTTACGGTCAATTTCACTCAATAAGCTGGTAATTTTCTTCCCAGACAAGCCCGCATCAATCAACAACTTCTTCTTTGGAGTTTCTAAATAAAAACAGTTACCGGTAGAACCTGACGCTAAAATACTATACTTAAATCCTTTCTCGCTCATGGCTATCCTTCTAATTCATCTTCTTCCCAATCATCATCTTTGACAGCTTCTTTGTCATATGGCAGAACGATTGTAAACGTTGAGCCTTTGCCATACTCGCTCTTTGCCCAGATAAATCCGTGATGTTGCTTAATAATTTCCTTAGCAATAGCTAAACCTAATCCGGATCCACCTTGTGCACGACTTCTTGCTTTGTCTACACGATAGAAGCGGTCAAAAATTTTCGGTAAATCTTTTTTAGGAATCCCTAAGCCCTCATCTGATATAGACAAAATCATTTGGGTCTCGGTTGTTTTCATACTCACTGTGATCTTACCGCCGTCAGGAGAATATTTAATAGCATTATTGATGATATTATCAATCACCTGTGTCATCTTATCCGTATCAATTTCAACCCAGATGGAGTTAATGGGGTAATCACGAATGATTTCATATTTTTTATCAGCATTCTGACTTCTGATTTTGTCAAAACGATTTAAAATAAACGTGATAAAAGCTGTAAAATTCGTCAGCTCAATATCCAAATGACTGGTAGCATTGTCAATACGTGACAAACTCAGCAAGTCTGAAACCATTCGCATCATCCGATTGGTTTCATCTAACGAAACCTTAATAAAATCTGGTGCAACTGGCTCAGACAAAGCGCCCTCATCTAATGCTTCCAGATAAGACTTGACACTGGTCAAGGGAGTACGCAATTCATGACTGACATTAGAAACAAATAGTCTCCGCTCACGTTCCTCTTTTTCCTGCTCCGTTGTATCATGCAGCACTGCAACCAGCCCTGAAATAAAGCCTGATTCTCGCCGAATCAAGGCAAATCGAACACGTAAACTTAAAAACTCTCCATTTTCATCCTGCGAATCAATGGTCAGCTCTGGAACTTTCGTAATCAAGTCTCGTAAGTCATATTCGTCTTCGATATCCAGCAGTTTTAAGATATTCATCTTTCGTGCTTCAGATTCTTTAACTCCCAACTGCTTGGTCGCCATATCATTGATCATGATAATCTGCCCACGACGATTGGTCGCAAGAACGCCGTCCGTCATATAGGATAAAATACTCGACAGGCGCTTAGTTTCTTGCTCTAAATTTTCATGCGTTAGACGGATTACCTCAGATAAATCATTGATACTATTAGTAATATCCGTAATTTCTGGGCCACCTTGCATATCTAAAACTTCTGAATAATCTCCTGCAATTAAGTCTTTCACTTTTTGATTCAATTGGCGAATACGAACATTATCACGTCGGTTTTCCAAGGAAAGCAAGGTAATCACCAAAATAAATCCTAAAATGAGTAAGACAAATACAAAATCTTTTGATACAACAAATTGTCTAATATTATCAATCATTGTTTCTCATGTAATATCCAACGCCACGCCGTGTTAAAATATACTCTGGTCGGCTAGGAATATCCTCAATCTTTTCTCTCAAACGGCGAATTGTCACATCGACCGTCCGTACATCTCCAAAATAATCATAACCCCACACCGTTTCTAGCAGATGTTCACGCGTCATCACTTGCCCGATATGCGTTGCCAAATGGTAGAGCAATTCAAACTCACGGTGTGTTAAATCTAATTCTTCGCCATGCTTTTTCACGACAAAAGCATCAGTCAAAATCTGCAAATCTCCAATCACAATTTCTGTCAGAGCAGCTTCTGCTTCTTGATTTTCAATTGTCAAATCTGTCCGCCGCAAAATGGCTTTAACACGCGCCTGCAACTCACGATTAGAGAAAGGCTTTGTCATATAGTCATCCGCACCGATTTCAAGACCAATAACTTTGTCAAATTCACTGTCTTTGGCAGAAAGAACGATGATTGGCACATTACTCGTTTTCCGAATCGTTCGCGCCACCTCTAAACCATCCATTTCGGGCAACATCAAGTCCAAAATCAAAATATCTGGACGTTCTGCTTCAAACATTTCTAACGCTTCGCGACCGTCGAAGGCTGTCACTACTTCATAACCTTCTTTTACCATGTTAAACTTTATAATATCTGAGATTGGTTTCTCATCATCTACAACTAATATTTTTTTCATTCTATTCACCTTTTTCTATCTTTTCATTATACCAAATTTTCCTTAAAATTTACCAATTCAACTCATAACACATCATTTCTTTACTTTACAAATTTAAAACAAATATGTTAAAAATATGACAGCAAAGACAGGCTTTCATATCAAAAAATAGTCCAGACAAAAGCGTCTTAGACCATTCATTGAATTTTTAGGAAAAACTATGAAACGCAATACACCTGTCTTAACTTTTCACTGCTACTGTAGTAATTTCCTAAAGAAGCAAATGCTCTGAACTACTAGATGTTCATTTACTTGTCTTTCTCCAGCGAAATATCCCATAACCTAACAGCATCCCCACCAATAAACAGATAAAATAGGCTGCATGATACAGTAAAATCCATTCACCAAAGATCATAATCGTCACAAAGAACATAAGCGTTGCTAAAAGCAAAAAACGGCAAGAAAAACCATATAGTCCAGCATAGACAGCTCCCACAAGGAATGTTGCCAGCGGTGAATATATCAAAACATTATTCACCACCAATCCCTTTCGTAACAATTCGTCCATCGGTATCACGTAAACAATTCCATAAAATAACAAATAGAAAAAGAGTAGTACGGCTAAAAAAGGAAGATCGCGTTTCATTTTCCCACCTCGCTAGTTTTGGAATTTTATTTCAGGTATTTCTGTATATTTTTGATTTGTCGTTTAGACGCTTTAAACATTCGTGCTGAACCATTTACAGGAAGAGCAATCGCTTTTTTAGGAAGATAGATAACCGATTTCGCTAATCGCTTACTAACAGACTCTTCCGGATGCAAATCATTGTTGAAATCTTTTGAAATGGTTAAATCCAAATAAAATTCATAGACACGACGGCCGAAGTTTTCAGCAGAGATTTCGTATAATTTTGCAGCGAGACTTTTCTCATCCAAATCCGGTGTTGCAATAACAGCTTCCAAAATCGCTCCTGCCAAATCACGTTCTTCATAATAAAGCGTTCCAAACATCTTGTCATTGATAACGTTGTCCAGATAAGGATTTCCGTGAGCAATAATAGGAGTGCCACTCGCTAGGCTTTCTAAATATGTCAAGCCCTGTGTCTCACTCGTTGAAGCAGAAATAAAGAAATCCGCTGCTTTATAATACAATGCTGTTTCACTTGGTGCAATCATTCCTGTGAAAATCACTGCATCTGTAATGTTCAACCGTTTGGCTTGTGATTTTAAGTCAGACAAATAAGGACCGTCTCCCGCCACTACCAACTTCACATCTGGATTTTCTTCCAAAACAGCTGGCAGAGCAGCTAAAACTGCCTGAATGTTTTTTTCATAAGAAATGCGTGATAGGCTAAGCAACATGGTTTCTTGATTTGAAATGCCTAATTTTTCTCGTAAATCAGCAATATTCTCAGCAGTAATTTCTGGACGTTCAAATTTGGCCAACTCAATTCCAGTCGGGATAACCCGTTTTTCTACTTTTACTTTGTATTTCATGAGTAAATCATAGACTATCTCGCTCGGACAAATCACACCGTCCAAATCACTCATAAATCCACGAACAATGTATTTGACCATACTAGGACGAATGACCATGCCTTTAGCAATATAACGTACATAATCCTCATACTGTGTATGATAAGTATGAACAACTGGAATTCGCAGCTCCTTTGCAATCCAAACACCTAATAAACCCAAAGAAAATTCAGTCTGGGTATGAATAATATCCAATTGATATTGGCGAGCAATCTCTAAAGCTGTTGAAAAACCGCGATAAGCAATTCGCCGATCTTTAAAGGCAAAAAACGGCACGCTGGGAATTCGAATAATCTGCCAATCCTCATAACGATTGACATCCTTATCTGTCGTTGTAAAAATAAAAACAGTATGTCCAAGCTTTTCTAATTCTGTTTTTAAAGTACGAATACTCGTTGCCACTCCAGAAACTTGAGGAAAATAGGTATCCGTAAAAAGACCAATTCGCATGCTACATCTCCAATACTTCTTGATAAGCATCCACAAGTTTATAAGCCACATCATCAATTGAACGACTCTGCGCTACCTTATAGCCAGCTTCTCGCTTATCTACTTTACCATCCAAAATCTTTTGGATAGAGTCTACAAATTCATCTACATTATGCCCCAATTCAGCCGATTGCTCATCAATCCAGCCCTCATATACAGGAATATCCCGTAAAACGACATGTTGATGACTAGCCAACGCCTCTAGCACTACAATCCCTTCTGTCTCCTCATAACTTGGGAAAAAGAAAAGACTGCTACCACTCATAGCTCCTTCAAAAACGGCACCTTTAAAATAACCCGGGAATTCAACATTTTTAGGATGATTAAAAAGCACAAGATTTCTGATTTTCCGTGGAATGATCCATTTGTTAATACTGCCCAACCAAATAAAGCGGACATCTGGCATTCTGCGTGCTACTTCTACAAAGTCTTCTATTCCCTTGCGTCTAAAATAAAGTCCCGCACAGACAACAACCTTGTCTCCTTCTTGGATATGAAAATGTTTTCTAAACACTTCTTCTTTATGTGGATCTTTTTGATATTTATGAAGGTCAATCCCATTAGAAACAGCCACAATTGGTGTTGTCACACCATAGCCCTGAATCAACTTTTTGGAGTATTCAGACGGTGTAATGATAAAATCCGCCATTTGGTACATGTGAGCTAGATATTTCCCAAAAGCAGAAGCAAAAAGATTTGACCCAATAAACGAATTGCGAAAATCTTCCTTCGTTGAATGCCCATGCATAATCACTTTTTTTCCTTGCTTTTTTGCTTTGTGCAAAAGTCGCAAACTCCTAGGTCCATAGGTATTGATATGCACTACATCATAATCTCCTGAAGGATCTGTCGTGTATGGAATCCCAGCCAAGTCCAGTGCTTTCATCTGATGCTGCAAAGCTCGTCCAATACCTGACTTTTCCAAAACTGCCTTGCCTTCTAAATAAAGTAATACTTTCATGTCTTCTATTATACCCAAAAGATAGAAAAAATAAAACCACAAAGATATAAAGCCTCTTGAAAACAAAAATGTCTGGGACAATAACATCTCAGACATAAACTACTCTTATAATAAACGAGTAGCAAAACGATTGGACAACGAACTTAAAATTGAAAATTTCAAGTTCTGTCTAACTCTACTTACTTTCTTGTTGAACGGCGCTCAATAAGACCATGAGCTAATACCACTTCGCGTTCTTCTAGCTCTTCCTTGTGCATAATCTTAGTCAACATGCGCATACTAATCGCACCGAGGTCATACAAAGGCTGACCAATAGTCGTCAAATTTGGACGGGTAAAACGTGCTACCTGCGAATCATCACTAGTAATGATTTCAAAATCTTCTGGTATATTTACACCTTTGTCTGATAATCCATTTAACAATCCAGCTGCCAGTTCATCACCAGTCACAAAGGCTGCTGTAGCCTTAGAAGCAATGACCCGTTCTGCTAATTGATAACCATCATCATAGCTGTATTTTGACTCAAAAACCAATCCTTCACTATAAGTAAGTTTAGCTTTCTTCAAAGCCTCTTTGTAACCAGCTAAACGAATCTTACCATTGATATCATCCACCAAAGGTCCGCTTACAAAAGCAATTTTTTGATTATTTTTCGTAAGACATTCAACTGCATCCATGGTTGCTTGCTTATAGTCAATATTCACACTTGGTAATTGATGCTCCACATCAACTGTGCCTGCAAGCACAACTGGCGTCCGCGAACGAGAAAACTCGGAGCGAATCTTTTCTGTTAAATGATAGCCCATAAAAATGATACCATCTACTTGTTTTGAGAACAGCGTATTAACAACAGAAACTTCTTTGTCATCATCTTCATCACTATTGGCTAAGACAATATTATATTTGTACATCTCTGCGATATCATCAATTCCTTTTGCAAGCGTTGCAAAATAACTGCTTGTGATATTTGGAATGACAACTCCAACAGTCGTCGTCTTTTTGCTAGCAAGACCACGCGCCACTGCATTTGGACGGTAATCCAAGCGGTCAATCACTTCCAAAACTTTTTTTCTTGTATTTTCCTTTACATTTTTATTTCCATTTACCACACGGCTAACGGTTGCCATTGAAACTCCCGCTTCACGCGCGACATCATAAATGGTTACTGTATCGTCTGTGTTCATGCTTCTTCCTTTCTATATTGAAAATATCGTTTTCACATTCCTACCAAACTCATTTTATCACTTATTGGAAACACTTTCAAGCATTTTGATAACTTTTTGAAAAATCTTGTTTTTTAGGCAAATTTTTAGCAATTTTACCAATGATTTTACAAGAAAAATGTACCCAATCTGTAAAATTTCTGAAGTGAAAAAAAGTTCTTACTGTCCTCTTGATTTTTACCTATTTTTTTGCAAAAATAGAGGGGTAGAAAGAAGGTACTAGAATGACCAAAATAAATCAAATTATTTCTTATCTGGAAACAGAAAAAGCAGATGTTGCCGTAGTTTCTGATCCTGTCACGATTAATTATTTAACAGGATTTTATAGCGACCCTCATGAACGTCAGATGTTTCTTTTTATTTTCACAAATCATGAACCACTACTCTTTGTTCCTGCTCTTGAAGTAGAACGTGCTAGTGTAATTGTTGATTTCAAGGTTCTAGGTTATGTTGACTCGGAAAACCCTTGGAAAAAAATCAAAGCAGCCTTGCCAGCGGGCAGTTTCCGAAACACTGCTGTTGAATTTGATAACTTGATTTTGACCAAATACAATGGATTGCGGACCGTTTTTGAACAAGCTGAATTTACAAACTTAACCCCATGTATCAATCGTATGCGCCTCATCAAATCAGCCGATGAAATCAAGAAAATGTTTGTCGCAGGAGAATACGCAGATAAAGCTGTTAAAATTGGTTTTGAGACTATTTCTCTCGATAAAACAGAAACAGATATTATTGCTCAAATTGACTTTGGTATCAAACAACTCGGATATGAGATGAGCTTTGAAACTATGGTTTTAACAGGTGATAATGCTGCTAATCCGCATGGCATTCCTGGTGCAAACAAAGTCGAAAACAATGCCCTGCTTCTATTTGACCTTGGCTGTATGGTCAATGGTTATGCCAGCGATATGACACGGACAGTTGCTGTTGGAAAACCAGATCAGTTTAAAAAAGACATTTACAATCTAACGCTTGAAGCTCAACGGGCAGCTCTTGACTTCATCAAGCCCGGAGTAACAGCTCATGAAGTAGACCGCGCAGCACGCGAAGTCATCGAAAAAGCCGGTTATGGTGAATATTTCAATCATCGTCTGGGACATGGTATCGGTATGAGCGTACATGAATTTCCATCTATCATGGAAGGAAATGATATGGTTATCGAAGAAGGTATGTGTTTCTCTGTCGAGCCTGGAATTTATATTCCAGGAAAAGTTGGCGTTCGTATCGAAGACTGCGGTCATGTTACAAAAGATGGCTTTGAAGTCTTTACAAATACAAGTAAAGATCTGCTCTATTTTGATTAAAAACTAAAAAGAAAGCTAAAATAGTTGATTTAAGGACTGAAGCCTGTATTGGATTTAGTCCTTTTGTTTTGGGTTCTAACTTTGTTGTAATCATTGAATTAACTAATTCTAACTCGTTTAGTAATTAAATCTGTTTTCAAATCTATAAAGCATCTTAACTTTTAACATACCAAAGAAAATTTTATTGTTCTTGATGTCAATTTCTTTTTATGCCATAAAAAGATGAAGAATTCTTTTCGACAAAAAATAATGACAAAATCAATTTTACATATTGTTATATTCTATTCATAACTTATTTCATAAGAAAAAACTCCATAGTTGAATTTTTAGCAAACTATAGAGATTTGTAGAGCTACTTATTACAGCTTTTTATTCACTATGTACTTTAAAAAAATCTTTTGACAAATAGCCTTTACCTGCCACCATATCATACTGAATCAACTTCAGGTCTTCTGCAATTTGCTGCCCTTCTGCATCCAAATCTTTTTTATCAACACTTGCCTTATGCAAAACTTCTGTTAATAAAGCATAATAAGGTGATACTTTTGAATTGGTTTGTTCTAACAATAGAGCTGTGAAGTCACTTGAATTTACAATCGGATAGTCCAATTTAGGTGTTTCATAATTACTCCACACAAAATAGTCTGTTAAATATTGACTCTCTGGATTATTTTTGAAAGCTGACTGTGGATAAAGCCCTGGTAAATGATCTCCATAAAAAACAACTGTAATTTTTTTATTTATTTTTGAAAGTTGATCAAGAAAATCCTTTGTGGCTACATCTGTGTGGTATAATAAACGAGTATAGTTAGTTAATTGGTCATTTTCATCACTAGAAAAATTTGAATTAGAAGCTTCAATATTATTTGGTTCTTCTTCTTTCCAAGGAGAATGATTTTGCATCGTCATAACAGAGAAAAATTGATTTTGGCTATCTTTCATATTATCAAGAATTAATTGATAAGAGGAACTATCACTATAATTTACTCCTTGATAATGAACATCTAGTCCTTTTGTTATTAAACTAACAAACTTAGAATACCCTAGAGATTTATAAATAACATTTCTAGAATAATTTGTTGGGGCAGCCAAGTGAATAGCGATACGATTCTTAGCTTCAAATTGGTCGCTAATAACAGGAAATTTGTTCATTTTAGGAACAACTTCTGTATAAGCAACAGAAATACTAGGTGACAAATTATAGAATGGTAGACCAGTTAGCGATTGAAACTCCATATTTGCTGTTCCACCACCATAGCCATCTGATTTCATTAAACCACTCGTAGTTTGGTTCTTAATGTCTTGAATATTTGAAATAGGATTTTGAGAAAGCTTAACCCCTTCAACACGAGCAGGATCAGAAAAACTTTCACTCAATATGTAAACAACCGTTTGTTCTTCTATCTTATTTGTTCGTTCTGTATTTAAAATTTGAGAAGCTTTTTGATATTTTTGCTCAATTGCTTTAATTTTTTCGGCACTATAACCCTGAGGTTTATACATGGTGCTGTCTGACAGTTGCGATAACCAAACAAATGCAAGTGAACGAGAGCGAGCATTTATCGTGTTTCCATACCAATTCAAATCTTCATAATTATTAAGAACAGAAATTATAGGTATGTTCTCTTGAATTTTACCGTCTTTTCTATTTGCAAATATCCCTACAATTGAGGTTAGAAATATTACAGTTAACATCAAAATAGAGAAACGATATTTGTAATTTTGTATGATCTTACTTGCTAATATTTTGTTTCTGAAAAAATAATACAAACTTACTATTACAAGAAGTCCTAGTAAAAGATATACTATATACGAAAATCCGTTAATGAATTCTAATAGTAGTTTAGGCTCCTTTAACCAAACTATATCACTAGGTAATATCGGTTCTTGACGAAATTGGAATTTAAGGCTACTTGCTACTGTCACCCCACTAATGACTAATAAGATAAATATTGTAGAAATTAAAAAACGATTAAATATTAGATAGATAATCAAAAAAATAACAAAGAAAATAATAATTTGAAATGGAGTTGCTCCTGTTGAAAGGCGAAATTCTGCATCCCCTCTTATACTATTTTGTATTGTAAAATTAAAAACAATCGCAAATAATAGACTTAATAAGCTCGCAACTGAAAAACTAGCTTTATTTTTACAAATATCCTTTATTGCTTTTACTGAGAAAAAACTAGGAATGATAAGTAGAATCGTTAAATAAACCAGTAATCCTATTAAAGAGAAAGCGAAGTAATCGGTTATTTGAAATTTATTATTAACAATAAATTTCTTTAAAAAACTAGTCTGCTTAAGAAAGTTTAATGTTTTACTATCTAATAATACGAAATTCAATAATATCTGTGATAAAAAGAATGTTTCTAAAATATCATGATTTTCATTATCAATTCTCAAACTATTGAATTTTATATTATTTAATTTAGGAATATATTTAAAAATAATTGCTATCAACAATGTAGGAATAATAAAAACTAGCGAATTATATTGTAAAAAGTGATTAGCTTTAAAATCCCATAGATTATAAGAAGATACCGTCAAATGCATAGACATTTCTAGCAAGTAAGAAAAAATTAAATAGCCAATATAAATAAATAATATAAAAGCATATAATTTTTTATTTACAAATTTTGATATAACATATCCTAAAAATATTTCTACTGCTAGTACACATAACAAGCCTAGCGTTAGATATGAATTGATTGTTATATTTTTACTTTCTTCTAATATAAAATTTAAACAAGCCCCTATTACATTAAAAAATAAGAAGCTGATTAACAATATACTAAATTGTCTATAATATTTAATTAAAAATTTCATAATGATTGCCCAATAAAATTGATTTATCTTAATTACTAAAAGACAAATCTAAGTAGTCTTTAATAAAGAAATTTCCTCAATGTTTGTTATAAGATAAAATCAACTTGAAAAGCTTCAAGAAATAATTCTTCTTTTTAATCTTCTCAGCAAATATTTAACAGCACTCCCTGGTCCACGATAGATATATTTCAGAGCACCTTTAATGCCGCCAATATTGTCAAAGTTTATATATGTATTTGGCAGGGTATCTGGACGGATATTTAAAACGATATTATCCACAAAAGGAGTGATATAAATCTCATTTTTAGAGATTGCATAGTCATAACGTTGAGACCAAGCTAAATAAACTA
Organism: Streptococcus sp. HMSC36C04; assembly: GCF_001839535.1. Taxonomy (NCBI): domain Bacteria; kingdom Bacillati; phylum Bacillota; class Bacilli; order Lactobacillales; family Streptococcaceae; genus Streptococcus; species Streptococcus sp. HMSC36C04. Next base: position 11,582 of record NZ_KV841606.1, read on the forward strand.
AAATTCGCTCAATGGAATGTAGAATGGTATGTTGAGGCAATGGTTCTGCTGGAATATCAGCATCTTGCAAATTCAAATCAAATAAAGGCTTTAGAGCATCATATTTGAACCAAATAAAGGTTCCATAACTCATGATAAATGTATTTAATTGATTGAAATCTATAGACCGTTTAATATTCATTCGTTCCCAGAGTAAATTCATATCATCTGCAAATTTATTCTCATTCCACGGATCAACAATCTTTGTATAACGGAAAAAAGTTGGAATATCAGCAATAACTAAACCTAACCGTTCATCACTTTCCAAACTAGCCATAATTTTATCCGCCGGTTTGATTAACATATCAAAAAGTTCATTTCTCCATGAATCTCCTACCCAATGCGGATATTCTGGAGATTTTTTCGTATGAAAATGACCAATATAATCATATTTTGATAGTTCATTTTTGAGTTTTAACATCGGAATAACATCACGACCGAGATTTCCAGTAATATAAACTTTGCCTACCTTACCACGTTCTGTTAGAATCTTCTCAATTTCTGCTTTCTTTTTCTCAGAATCTGTTGTCAAAAACAAATCATAATCAAAATGAAAATTTTCAAAAGCCGTTAAAAACACTTCCAAAAGATCTACATAATAAGTATGGAGATGCACCGCAACTTTCTTTTGATTTGAATACTGAAGTTGATTATCTTTTAATACTTTTCTATCAAGCAAATATGGAGGCGTTGGTAAACTCATATCAGACATGTGAGATAAAATAAATTCTGTCGGATAATCTGATACCTTTTCAATCTCTTGCAGTAAGTAAGGGGCTAAATGTTGAGTTAAATCAAACGTTTTTATCTTAATAAAAGGAACGTGATTTTCCAACAAAACATGCGGATAATGAATTGTGAAGTTACTATGGAAGAAGTCATCCTTTAAAGGCACTGTATCCAAAATTGTCTGGTATTTAAAACCTGCATCTACAAATTTCTTAGTGTACTGGGTCTCATAATTATCAATAACCTTTTGTACATCTATATAATTTTCAATTGATTGCCAGAAGTTTTGAAATACAGTTGACTGAACGATTCTCTTTTTAAAAGAAATAAAATAAGATTGAAGATGCTCATTAATGAACAGATTTCTTTGTTTTACTTCTTGATGATTTGTCATTCCCCAAAAATCTACTTCTGGATCAGACTCATATCTTTGATAAATAGGTTCCATATCCCAAAGTGGACCAAAACAGGTATCGTTCATTACGGTAATTGAATCATATTCTTTCAACTTATCAAAACCGACTAAAGCCATACCATCATGCCAAGCTCCAAAATCATAGCCAGTATTTTCACGTTGAATAAATTCATCAATCAGCTTTTTGTCACGAAGTTTTTCCACTTCAGATAGGCTTAACTGACTATTTGAAATAAAAATAAGTTTTTCAAATAAAGGTCGCATATGTTCAATTTGGTAAAATACATGTCGACTGATATGGTCGTATTTGTTAAAATGAACATAAATTAATAATCGTTTCATTGTCTTCTCCTAAAGAAGTTAATAATTTTAGTCGGAATTATCCAGCGTCGGCTCCCTATAACCGCATTGTGTTCATGAACTAATTCTTGATAATTACATTCTAACTGGTGAATACGCTCTTCCAAATTCGTAATGTTCTCCAGCAATTTCTGGTTAACTTCATTCGCCTCTGATAGTTCAGTCAAAACTGAACCTTCTTTCATAGGATCAGAAATATCTTTCATTTCATACGAAAAAAGAAATTCTGAATCCTCAACATCATCAATCTGATAATGAAGTTGAGGATCATTTTTCCCGAAAAGCAATTCATTAGAAAGCAAGAGTCCGTTTGTAAAGGCAACTTTCAACTCTGTTTGTTTATGATAAGTTTTTAGACTAACGTTTTTATAATAATTGGGAATCTCAGATAAATCAATTCTCAATCTAGCTGCTTCATGTGGAATCTGAAAATAAAGCTCATCTGCATACTGTAATGGGAATTTCAGACTATTTGTTTCCGAAAATTCTTCATCTGCCCGTGCATAAAAAATCGTAATACGCTGCTTCTTTATATTCAATATGGAATGATTTGGCAACGTTTCTCCTAGCAAGGAGCTAATAGCTTGTAGTGATTTCTCTGTTCTTGTTGAAAGAGATGCTAGATGTGCAAGTAAATTATCATAACACTTATCAAGCGTGTAAAGCTGTTTAGCTCTCTCACTTGCAAGAACTGCATTACTCTTATTTATATCGAAATTTTCAAGAACATCTGCCATCTCATCAGCCAATGAATCAATATTTCCTAGCTGATAGGTTGTACCTACATCAAAATACTCTTTCACTGATTTATAGCCATTATTATTTGAAACTATTGTAGGAACTCCCCTTAAAATAGATTCAATGAAAACAAGAGGAAAGGCTTCGGATTTAGAGGTGTACACACAAATATCTGAATCTGTCACTTCTGTCCACGGCTGGTCATTATAACCTAAAAATTGGACATTAGTTAATTCATACTTCTCAATAAAAGCATCGCATTCCTTTTTCGCCTCTTTTTGCCAGCCGCCAATAAAAATTAAGGGAATATCATAATAGCGACTCAGTTTTTTATAGGCTTTGAGAAGCTCAATTTGATTTTTATTTTCATTTATGACACCAATTGATACGATTCTTCTTTGATTAGACTTGCCCAAAACTTCAGATGTAAATTGTGTGTAAGGAATAAATGTTTCTAAATTAGCAGGATTGTTGTTTAGCGCAGCTAATGTTTGAGCTAGATTTCCTCGTACAGAAAAAACTTTATCCGAATTCTCAAAAATAAAATTCATTTTTTTAGTATAATATTGAAATTCTCTCTCTGGAAATTCATGAATAAGCCAAAAATGTGGAATATTCTCACAGGCTGCAGCTACAGCTCCTTGAAAAACATTTGCTGTGTTAGAAATAACTAAATTAATATCTTGCTCAACAATAATATCCCGTATTTCTTTAATATTCTTTTGATAATATATTACCCTTTCTTCCTTAGAAAAGAGACGATCGCCTGGTGCTTCTTCCCACCACCATTTTATCGTAGATAGTGGAAATAAATGAACATTGGCATTCGACAGCTTGCTTTCATAACTTGCATGAGTTGGGTGCCCGTTTTCAGGATAGACGTTGTAAATGTCATAGCCTATTTCAGATAAATAAACCATTAAATTCGTTATTGATTTCTCGGCTCCATTATCTAAAGTTCCAGTTGGAGAGATAAATAAAATACGCTTTACCATATTAAGCCCTCGCTTTGTAAAGTTTTATGTGTGCGATTCTTGCCAACTTCCATTTCTAACAAGTAAACCTGTTGCCGAATCTAGTGCTGATTCGTCATCCTCTGGAATATCATTCCGTTCAATAAAGACGATTGGAGCTTTTGAAGATACGGCAAAGGCTAAAACACGTTTGTCAGAATCACGAATGGTTGCTTCCAATCTTAAACGAGCATGATTTAAATAAGGAAGTTTGCATGTATAGATGACTTTCTTTTCTCCTGTTCCACTAATTTTTAAATCCATAGAATTATCATTGTAATAGCCATAATTAGTGTTTATATCAACGAACGACATAGCAATATGAGTCTTAATATCTTGAAGCTGTGTAAAAGTAAATTCAAACTTCAATTCATCGTCTGGTGTTACTTGATTTGGAGATAACAATTTTACTTCAAAATTTTCAACCAATGCAACTTGTTTCGTTTTATTCTCTGAAGCAGCAGCTTTTTCTTGTGTTGGTTGAATCGCATTATCAAAGCTATATTGATTCGCAACATCATCCGGATTTCCAATCGCCTTAATCAATCCGTCCTCAATCAAAACAGCTTTATTGCAATATTTCTTAACAGCGCCCATGTCGTGCGTAACAAGAATGGTTGTTTTCCCAGATTTTTTTCGTTCTAAGAAATAATCGTTACATTTTCTCTGGAAAGCTTCATCACCGACTGCAAGAACTTCATCAAGAATGAGAACATCACCTTGTGCTTTAATCGCGACCGAAAACGCCAAACGAACTTGCATTCCGCTTGAATAATTCTTCAGTTTTTGATTCATAAATTCATGTAACTCAGCAAAATCAACGATATCATCGTACATAGCATCAATTTCTTCTGTTGTAAAACCAAGCATGGCACCGTTCATATAGACATTTTCACGTCCAGTTAATTCTGGGTTAAAGCCGACACCAAGTTCAATAAAAGAAACCATTTTCCCATTAACAGTGACTTTTCCTTTCTCAGGGACATAAATTTGAGAAATGATTTTTAAAAGAGTGGACTTTCCTGAACCATTACGGCCAACAATCCCAAAGAAATCACCTTCTTCGACCTCAAAGTTAATATCTTTTAAAACATGTTGTTCCGTATAGCCTTTAATTCCCTTAAAATAATTGACTAAATTGGTACGTAAACTTTGCGTTGCTTCAGTAGGAAGTTTAAAATACTTGCTGACATGATCAACTTTTACTGCAATTTTTTTATCTGACATTATAAAATCTCCGCGAATCTCTTAGCATTTTTGTGGAAAATATAATACCCAATTCCAAAGATAAAGAAAGGAAGAATGTAGGGTACCATAGCAACACCTTTATGACCAATTAAATCCCAGCCACGCATGCTTCCTGAAAAAACAATATAGTGCCGCAAATCTTGAATAATCTGTGCCAAAGGATTTAGCATCATGAGTTTTGCAATTGTTACCTGACCACGTTGCAAAATAAAGGTAAGAGAGTAGATAATAGGTGTCGCATACATTCCTGCTTGCATCACCACTTCCCAAATCGGACCAATATCTCTATATTTAACAAATAACGTCGCCAACACAAAAGCGATTCCTGTTGAAAATAAAATCAATTCAACAAATAATGGAATAACTGTAAGCCAGCCAATGGATACTGCTACTCCATTAACCAAAGCAAAGATGAAAACGACCAATAAATTAATAGAGTAGTTAATTGCTGCACCAACAACTGAAGAAATAACAATAATCTCTTTTGAAAAGTTCAGTTTCCGAAGCAAATCACCACGAGAAACGATAGACATCATCCCCATATTTGTAGCTTCAGAGAAGAAATTCCAAGTTACCATACCGATTAAAAGACCGATAGCATAATGTGGCGTTCCATCATCAAATCTCAAGAAGCGCACAAAAACTAAATACATAATCGTAAATAAGAGCAAGGGCTTCAAAATTGACCATAAATGCCCAATCAAGCTCCCTTGATACCGTAATTTAAAATCTGTTTTAATCATCTCGCGTAAGAGAATCATATTTTTTCGACTAAATAAGTCCATCATTACTCCTTATAAGCAAATTTTGTAAGAATTAGGGTTGTAAAGACAAAAGTGTGGAAGGCGCGATTCTTTCGATAGCCATATTTTTGAAGACGATGCAAGCGCTCCATAAACGGGACTTCCATAATTGTCACAAAATTTTCTATCAGTTCTTTATTTTGAGTAGCCAAAGGCAAGGCCAATAAATTCCTTGCTTGTTCTTGGCTATCTTGAATCAATTTCCAATATTTTGCGAAGAGAATATGCGGGCGAATCCAATTCTGCATCCTTTTTCTGAGGGTTCTTGCACCTAAAACATTATTGGAATGTTGCCGATACAGTTCACTTGGTTGGTCTATATAGACTAAGCGACCAAATGCTGCTGCTAACAAAGCTAAATACCAGTCATGCATGAGAAGGTCATGAACTTCTTGACCCGTCCATAAGTCAGCCAGAGCTTGGTTAATCATAGAAACGCCGCCTGTAACAGTATTTTCTGTTAATTCTTGAAGCAGTTCCGTGTTTGCATGGTCAGACTGTGTACGAATCATACTTTCATGTACAACATTTAACTCTTGATTTACAACTTTTAAATCCGTATACACCAGTAAAGGTTGACTGTCATCGTGTTTAAGCGCTTCTTTTAGCTGCATTTCTACTTTCTTCGGCAACCAGACATCATCCTGGTCGCTAAAAAAGTAAACATCTGATGTTTGATATTTCAAAAGATCAAAGAAACTTTTGATAACACCAAGATTTTCGACACTATCAGGATTCACAAAATGAATGCGATTATCTTTTTGACAAAAATCTTGAATAATCTCACGCGTCTTGTCTTTAGAACCGTCATCTCGAATCAACAGTTGCCAGTCTGTATAGGTCTGCTGCCGAATACTTTCAATCTGTTCTGCTAAAAACCGTTCACCATTGTAGGTGGACATGAGAATGGTCACTTTCATGATAAAAATAATTCCTCGTATTCACCCACAATTTTTTCCCAAGTGTAGTGTTCTTCCATGTTTTCTTTCGCAGCTTGACCTAGATCTGAAAAGTCGGACTGTTTATCTACCTGATGAATTAAATCAACTAGGCTGTCTTCTTTCTTATCCCAGTAAAGAGCTGTTTCTTTTGCCACTTGTCGATTAAAGTCCACACCCAGCACTAAATTCAAATCTGTCTGAGCTAGCGCCTCCAGCAGTCCAGGATTGGTGCCGCCGACCTCATGACCGTGAATATAAGCAAACGCTTGATTGCGAATATACTTCAATAATTCTTGATCATAAACAGTACCGACAAACTTAATCCGCTCATCTTGGTCAAAATTTGTTTTTTGTCGTAGTTCTTCAAAATAAGCATTACCTTGATGATTGCAGACAATCAGCAAGTCTCGTTGCGTCTGTGACTTCATAAACTCGTGAATGATGATTTCATAGTTATTTTCTGGAACAAAACGCCCAACAATCAAATAATAATCTTTTTCCTTACTTGCCCACGTGTCAAAAAAGTGTCGAACTTTTTCATCCTGAGCAGTTAAAGATGACAAGCGCAAATCGGTCCCATAGGCAATGAAGGTGGTTTTAGCCCACGGATAAGCTTTCTGGATATAGCTTTCAATTCCTTGATTGTCCGAAATCACCAAATCTGCATGCTTGGTCATCACTTTTTCAGAATATTTGAGGTACTTTTGAACGGGCTTAGACCACTTAGCACGTTTCCACTCAAGTCCATCAGGATTGATATAAAAGATACCATCAGCATGGTGAATTTTTCGAGCAAAAGGTGCGATAAAAGCTCCGATTGTATTTCCTAGGATATAGAAAATAGGACGCTCAATCTGTTTTTGCTTGACTAATGTAAGTGCGTAGTTGATTGCCATCATATCATAAGCAATAACACGAGCTGGACCAAGTTTTGGTGCTTTAATCGTAAAACAGTCTACGCCTTTGTAATCAAAATGATGATAAGCTTCATCATCTGATAAACAAGCTACATGGTATTGGATTTGAGGAGATATGCGGTTCTCCACTAATTTCTCAACAAAGGTTTCAAATCCACCATATTTAGCAGGAAGGCCACGACTTCCTATGATGAATACATGTTGCATGATTTTCCTCATTTCAAGATTTTGCAATCTAATCTATTATATCACTTTATAAATCGTTTGTGTAACATAAAATAGAAAAGCAACCTTTCGGCTGCTTCTACCTTATTTCTTTCCTTGTTTATAAAATTCTTTGAGGGCATCTTGCCAAGTTGGGATGACAAAGCCGGTTGCCTTAGCTTTAGCTAGGCTCATGGTAGAATTGAGCGGTCGCTTCGCTTTCGCTGGAAACTTACTAGAGTCTACTGGCAAAACTTCAACATCTGTATCTTTTAAGATTTCCACTGCAAAGTCATACCAAGTCGTATCTTCTGTGGCATCATTTGACAGATGATAATAGCCAAATTCTTTTTGATTTTCTGCTAAGTACGTCATAAATTCAGCCAACGTACGTGTCCAAGTTGGACGACCGTGTTGGTCATTCACAACAGTCAGGGTTTTATGTGTTTTCGCTAAATTTTGCATAGTGAAAACAAAGTTCTTTCCATAATTTCCAAAAACCCAAGCTGTGCGGATAATGTAGAAACGGCTAGAATATTTCTCAACCAATTCCTCTCCCATGCGCTTCGTGCGACCATATTCTGTCTGAGGGGCTGGTTGATCATCTACTTCCCATTCCTGCCCAACTGGCTTATCTCCAGCAAAAACATAGTCTGTAGAAATGTAAACAAGTGTTGCACCATGCTTTTCTGCTGCTTTAGCAACATTTTCAGTTCCTGTGACATTGATTGCATAATCCAGTTCTTTTCCTTCATCTTCTGCTGCGTCCACAGCTGTATAGGCAGCACAGTGATAGACGAGACTTGGCTTCACTTCTGCAAAAACCTTCTCTACCATTTCGGCATTTGTAATATCCATTTCTGCCACGTCAACTGCCACATACTCTTCATTGCGTTCATCTAAAAGATAACGAAGTTCTGTTCCAAGCTGTCCATTAGCTCCTGTAATTAAAATCATTTGAAATTCCTTTCTGAACAATAAACATTCAACAAATCCATTATATCAAAAAAAGCAGAAAAAATCTGCTTTCTACTCGCTCTTCTCTTTAACCACGTAAATTGGTCTTTTTTTGGTTTCCATGAAAATTTTTCCAATGTATTTACCAAGAATACCAATTGTCAACAACTGAAAACCACCTAGAAAAAGAATAATCGACACCATAGAAGGCCAGCCAGATGTTGGATCGCCAAAAATCAACGTACGAACAATGACAATCATGATAAGGAAGAATGCCAATAAACAGGCAGCAACACCTCCCAAAAAAGCTATTGTCAAAGGGGCATCTGAAAAGTTGATAATCCCTTCTAAAGAATAATTCAATAATTGCCAGAAACTCCAACTGGTTTTTCCTGCAACTCGTTCTACATTCTTATATTCCAAATATTCCGTTCTAAATCCAACCCATGCAAATATTCCCTTGGAAAAACGATTGTACTCAGAAACTTCTAAAATGGCATCTACCATTTGTCGGCGCATGAGACGAAAGTCACGCGCACCATCCACCATTTCAACTTGACTAATTTTATTGATTAATTGATAAAACATCTTAGCAAAAAAGCTACGAATTGGAGGTTCTCCATCACGCGTTGTCCGTCGTGTCCCCACACAATCCAAATCTGGATTCTTCTCCAGCATGGATTTCATTGTAAGTAAAAGTTCCGGAGGATCTTGCAAATCCGCATCCATGACAGTCACTAAATCACCAGTTGCATGTTTGAGACCCGCATACAGAGCTGCTTCTTTTCCAAAATTTCTCGAAAAAGAAAGATAACGAACACTATTATTTTTCTGATTGAGTTCTCGTAAAATAGCTAAGGTTCTATCTTTTGAGCCGTCATTGACAAAGATGTATTCAAAATGATCATTTAGCTGAAATTTAATTTTTTCCATTTCCGCATAAAACAACGGAAGCGACTCTTCCTCGTTAAAACAAGGAACGATGATTGAAATTGTCATTTTAGCCTCCTTATGTCGTTAAATATATTCTAACATAAAAATAAAAAGTTAGGAATAAAGCCTAACTTTAAAAGGACTATTTAAAAATAAATGATTTGCTAACTATTCACAAGCGACCCCATCTCCATCTCTATCCAATTTACTACTATAACCAGGCTGTCCACGATAAATAGGAGTTACACCGGCTCTTCGAGCAGCTTCACAATTTGGATACATTTCTGGATTAGCTATATTTCCTGAATTAGAAGACGATTGATGAGAGGTTGGAGCTCCTAACCCAATAGCATACCAACTAATACCTTCATAACGCCAACCAACGTTAGTTAAATGCACTTTTTCTGCTTCAGATAATGTGTAATGATGACTACCTGCTCTAGCATTTGGATTATAAAGTCTATACAATGGATACTGGCCAGAAGATTTCCAAGCCACTCCTTCATATCTCCATCCTGACTTAATCAGAAAATCTCTTTCATTAGCATTCAAAGTATAATGATGATCGCCAGCATTAGGATTGTACATTCTATATACATCTTGTCCTTGCAAAGGAGCAACCCAACCACTCCCCTCATAACGCCAGCCAACTCTTGAAAGCATTTCTTTTTCATTCCAATTAGCTGTATAAAAATGTTCGCCACTATTTGGATTATACAGACGGTACATTTCTAAGCCTTCATTGTCAGCGCTAGCCTTTTCAACTCCTAACAGTGTCATTAATATCAATAAAACAAAACCGCTTAGTGCTTTTTTCATTTTACATCACTCCTAACTTTAGCTATCAAATTTTAAGACCATAATATTGAAGTACTGTTAACACAACAGACATCATTATAAAGACCAATGCAATAAATAAAACAAAGGTATCTCTTTTCTCCTCTTCTTCTGAAGAGAGTGTAGGGTATATCGGCACAAATAGCTTAATACTATTAAACGTTAAACCTAAAAGTAAGATAACCCCAGTAAAATATCTACCTTGAACACCTTGAATAGCAATTTCATTAACTTTCCCCCACATTAAATAGGCTGTCATCAAAATGCCAAACGTAATTCCAACACCGACTAAAAAAGTTCCATATTTACTAATTTTAGGTAAAGGATTATATTGAGGTATCATAAATATGACACAACTGATAAATATTAAATAGAACCATAGTAAGTTTCCTAAACCATAGGTTAACCAGCCAAATGTAAACAGGGAAGGGATTTTATTTGGAATTAAATTCACCCACTCTTGCACAATCATTCTTGAAAATTCATTCATATGTCCTATTGTGTATTTAATCTTTTCAACTGGGTTTACATCAGAAGTTACCTGATTCATATTAATATTACTAGATAAACGCAACCAAAAGAAGCTTAAAATTCCTACTAGCAAAATGAGCCCAATAATAAATACATAAGTATACCGATCTGGTAATTTCTTTTTTGGTATAAATAATAACAATCCTATCAATAATACATATGGCAATTTCATGGTAGTCATTATTAAACATAATGTTGCAAATAATAGAATATCTAATAAAGAAACCTTATCTTTTTGAACATACTCACAAAACAAAGCAATAATCAAAAAGAGAAACCCGTTCACCATACCGTCTGTACTGAAAGAAGATGCTAAATATACACTCATTGGTAGCATCCCTAGACTTGCGAACAATAATTCTTTCCCCTTAGCTTTTTTTATAGCTAACCTAATTAACAACGCATAAGCCAAAAGATTACATAAACGCCCTAAAATGATTGAAGATAGAACACTTGATCCTAAAATCTTAGCGATTGTCAAGCCAAATACTTGGGGTAAATAAGGAATAAACGATGAAGCATTCGTTGCTAAAAATTTAGGATAACGTGCAGTTTGTGAAGAGGTCTTAACTTTATCTAACCCAGAATGTATCAACGGTTTTTTAAATACTTTTTCAGCTTCTACAGCATCCTTAGAAACTCTAAACTCTGAAGACTTTTTGGGAAGATAGAGGTGCGCTTCTGATATGTACAAAGCTCTTGAATAATGAGCAGTCTCATCAGGAACATCTAAAACAGGAGTTAAAATAACAAAAAGCCCCCCCGAAAAAAGAATACTCCAAAATACCTTATTATGCAATTTTCCAGGTAAACAAATAGTTATGCTAAATACCAAACCTGTTATAAACAATAAAGTCCTTGGAATGGTAGCCGTTGAACCACCTAAATAAAAATAAGTAAGGAATAACAGACCCCATAATCCAAATAAATATTTCCAGCGTTTTGTTATATTCAATACAAAAGAATAAAACCAGTCTTTTATATTGAACATAAACGACCAATTAATAGACTTCTTTATCACAATTACCCATTCTCCAATCTTTTTTAATAGAATATTAGCGTTTTTTTGCCAACAATAATAACCCAAACCACTCATTCTTCAATACTTTTAAAAACAATGGTACAACATAAGCTAGTTTAGAGTGAATATTTACTTTTTGTACACCTCGTTTGATATATTTATTCTTTTCCCAGTTTTTTCCAAAGTACCTATCCATAAAGAGGATAATATCTTTAAAATCTTGTTTCTTCACTTCTGGATATTTCAACAATCTATAGGTATGACCAACACATAGATGTTCCAAGGCCAAATATTGTAATTCTTCTTTATATTTATCAAAATCATCACCAAATAAAGCAAACAGATACTCTAAAGCATCATAGATATCAAAAATATTTGACTTGCTTGAATTCATGATTGAACCAGAAGTATCAACTGTATATCGGTATAAATATTTTTTTATATAAGAAATACTAGTGCATTTTGAAGTCATATAGGGCATTAAGGCAACATCTTCATAAATTTTCCCTTTTGGAAAATAATTGAAATCAAAAAAATGTGACTTATAAATTCTAGTCCAAGAAGCGTGTTTTGTTAGCATGAATAAACGAATATTATTATCTGAATCTTTACTATCATTAAAGAAAGGATTGACATTTAAATGTTTTATCAATTTCTCATCACTATCAATTAAATCAAAATCAAAATAAATAACATCATTTCCTTTTGCTAACAAAAACTCCGTTAAATAATTAGGATATATACAATCATCTGGATCAATAAAAGTGGTATATTCACTATCACAAACTTGATTTAATCCATAGTTTCTTGCATCTGACACTCCTCCATTTTCTTTTGAAAACAGTTCAATAAATGGATATTTTTCAACATATTCCTTAATAATCTCTTCCGAATGGTCTGTACTCCCGTCATTAACACAAATAACGCGGATCGCGCATTTCTCTAAATTGTCTTGATTGACAATACTATCTAAGCATCTTCTTAAATATTTTTCTGTATTATAAACGGGAATAATGACAGTTAAATCATATTTCATTCTTATTTCCTTTTTCTCCCAGCTACCATATAAATGCCAAAAATACCGACTAAATAAGCGGTCATAACAATCAGAAAGCTGAGTGCTGCACCTAACATACGATAATGATAAATAAATGGTTCTGTTACCAACTTAGTGATAACTAATAAAACGATATATAAACCTACTAATAAGTGTTGCTTTCGAACAATGGTTAGAATATTTTCAAAAACAATGGCTAAAGCATATAAAACTCCTGCAAAGATTAGAATTGCAAAAGGAAGAGTGTATTGTGATAACGCCACTCCAAATACCAAACTAAGAATTGGGGTGCCTATGAAGTAAGCCACTATCGTAACGGCTATCCCACCTATAAATAAATAGAGCAAGAGTTTTTTCACAATTAGAGAAAATTCTACATACTTTTCTCGATTCCACAAAATAGCCATTTGGGTTATTAGGGGTCTAACCATTAAAATGATGAGACTCATAAAAAAAACAGGCATAAAAAGAATGTTAAAATCACGTTGCATGCCAGTCTGCAAAACTCCTTGATTTAGGCCTTTTTCAATAATAATCTTAGGCTCGTTTAAAATATATAATAAAATAAATCCATTCACAAATAATGGCCAACAAGCCAAAAAAATATCTTTTATATCTTTTTTGTAATTGCTAGAGAAGAGTTCTTTCCATTGAATCGTTTCAAAATATTTAAGAAAACTGGTTTCATAAAAAATGATAACTAAGCCATTCCAAATGACTAAAGAAAATAAACCTACAATCACAGACTTCGAAAGCAAAATACTAAGAAACAGGGCAACTACACTAGTGGAATAACGGTAAAACATTGTTTTCCCAGCTATATCCATACGTTCTCTTTGTTGAAATAAGCCTTGAAATAAATCAGATACCGCATCCCACATACGATACAAAATCATTAAAAATGTCAGTAAAATCGTTTCAAAAGAATAACGGCCTTCTCCGACAATATATAAATAGGGATACAATGTGACCAACATCGCTAAAATTGTTATCAACCTAGTTTGAAAATATCCTATGAAAGAATGCTTTTGATTCACATCCGTTCCTTGATAATTTCTGACTTGGAAAAGTCCGATAACAATCCAAAGAGTCCCAATGGAATTCGCCAAGCTAAATTGGTCTGCTACTTTGGCAGAAGTTAATCTTGTTACAATCAGTAGATAAAGGACAGAAACTCCTGAAGCTGCTAAATTCCCCAGTAAATTCCAAAAATAAATCTCTTTAGCAGAAGGATTAGTTTTTATTTTCATCTTTCTCCCTCAGTGCGATTGTTTGAACTAAATTTTTAAATTTCGTATCTAATTTAGATAATCTAAGAGTGAGTTGGAATTGATTGATGAGCAATAAGAAAATGACAAATAAAAAGATAAAATTGACTGCTGATACAATTCCTAATGCACTTGCGATAGCTTCTGCTAGACCTGGGAAAATGCTAAATACTAATAAAATTAAAGAGAAAAATACCCAAAATATAGCATCGTTGATTTGAACTTGTGATTTTCGAATGCTACGTAAAATAAAGGCACAAGTCATAATAGAGACAAAAATCAATACAATTTGAAACCAAATAGTCATTTAATGTCTACCCTCTCTTTCTGAAATTCTGAATAATCAAGATAGATACAAACATGTGCGTCATATATTGAATAGAGCGAGAAAGTGTCAGATAACTCTCACCAGCTTGTCTCTCTTCCATTCGCACTTGGGCTTCTGCTACTTTCACACCATGACGAATTAGATATGAGACGGTATCTGGCTCAGGTCCATAATTGATATTGAGAGCAAATTCTTTGATAAGTCCTTCAGAAAACATCCGCATACCAGAGGTTGGATCGTTGATTGTCTTTCCTGTAGTTAATTTAATGGCTGCACTAATGAGAATATTCCCCATCATCCGCAAAGACGTTTCGCGCTTTTCCGTCACAAAACGAGATCCAATAACCATTTCATAGCCTTCGTTCATTTTTGCTTCTAAAACTGAGATATACTCAGGCAAATGTTGACCATCTGCGTCAAACTGCACTGCCTTTTTATAGCCTTGCTCATAAGCATATCTAAGTCCTGTTTGAAATGCGCCTGCCAATCCTAAATTGACCGGCAAATCCACAATATTATAACTGTTTGCATGGCAAATGGCTGATGTTCTATCTTTTGAACCGTCATTGATAATCACATAATCATATTGTGAATAATTCCTGATGATATTGTTGACAACATTCTCAATAGAGCCTTCTTCATTGTAGGCAGGTATAATAATCAATAAATCCGAAGATTTCACTTAATCTCATTCTCCTTCAAAATCATATAACCACATTATACTATATCCACGCGCCATTTTCTACTATTTCCATAAAAGAATCAAGAAATTTACTATAAAGACAAACCAAAATCACTCGTCATGCAAACGAGTGATTTTGTGCTAATGTCAAGAAAAGCTCCGCATAATTTCCTAAAAAGAGTTCCTCTGCACTATAAATTATCTGAGATTTGACAGGCAGAAAACCATTCTGAGATAAGTTTTCTTCCAATTCATCAAGATGAAAGCCATGATGATTTACGTCTGTTTTAACAAAATCTGCAATAAAAAGCTGTCCGTCCTCTACAAGATGATTTCTAAACATTGCTAGAGTCTTCTCAACATTTGGCATATGATGAAGAACACGACTAACCACGATGATATCAAATAATTGATTTAATGGGTTTGTCAACAAATCCTGCTGCAACAAATAAACATTATCAATGGCTTGCTTTTCCACTTTTAGGCGAGCTTGATCAAGCATTTTATCTGAAATATCAACAAGCGTGACTGACTTGGATTGAGCTGCCAATGGCAGAGTCACCAAGCCTGTACCACCGCCAAAATCCAAAATGCGCTTGTCAGAAAAATCTACTATTTGTTTTTCCACTTCCTGGCGAATGAGATCGGCAATAAATCTATTTTTGAGAGAATCGAATGATTCTGCCTTATGATTAAAATGATGTTCCATATTTTTAGTTTAACAGAAAGTAAATCATTCTTCCAGAAAAATGCTTAACTGGTTTTCTACTTTTTTAGTAAGCTTACTTTCAAGTCATTACGCAAAAACCTCAGAACAGTGAATTCTGGTCAACTTCCACAAGGCTGATTAGGTACTTCTTACGAGTTTGACTAGGAAACAAAATTAACCTTACCTCGCAAGCATTATTCGCAACTTCAACGCAATGTTTTGAACAATCAACTACTGTGCATCAAGCTTATTTCTATTTAAAAAGCGAGGCTGAGAAACTACTATCCCAGCCTCGTCTACTATTTGACATATTTTTTATTTAGTCATCAAATCCATTTGGGTGTTTGCTTTGCCAATGCCAAGCGTCTTGGCACATGCGTGTAATATCAAATTGTGCTTCCCAGCCTAATTCCTCTTTTGCTTTTGTAGAGTCGGCATAGCAAGTTGCAATGTCACCAGGGCGGCGGTCAACAATCTTGTAAGGAATTGGTTTTCCGACTGCTTTTTCCATATTTTGGATAATTTCTAAAACAGAGTATCCTTTACCGGTACCAAGGTTATAGATATTTAGACCAGCAGTTCCTTCAATTTTTTGCAGAGCAGCCACATGTCCTTTTGCTAAATCTACCACGTGAATATAGTCACGAACACCGGTACCGTCAACTGTTGGATAGTCATTGCCAAATACTTGCACTTCTTTTAATTTTCCAACAGCAACCTGCGTCACATATGGCAAGAGATTATTTGGAATGCCATTTGGATTTTCACCCAAATCACCACTTTCATGAGCACCAATTGGATTAAAATACCGAAGCAAGACAACATTCCAGTTTGCATCAGCTTTGTAAATATCCGTCAGCATTTCTTCAATCATCAGTTTTGTACGTCCGTAAGGATTGGTGACTGACAGAGGAAAATCTTCTAAAATTGGAACGGTATGAGGATCGCCATAGACAGTTGCAGAAGAGCTGAAAATGATATTTTTGCAATTGACTTCTTCCATGACGCGTAGCAATGTCAACGTTCCTGTAATGTTGTTTTCGTAATAAGTCAGCGGAATTTGTGTTGATTCACCGACTGCTTTCAACGCCGCAAAATGAATCACGCCTGTTGGTTGTTCTGCTTTAAAGATTTCAAGTAAGACCTTCTTATCACGAATGTCCACTTGATAAAATGGAATTTTTTGACCAACAATTCGTTCTACAACTTCTACACTTTTTTTACTGCTGTTCACTAAATTATCGACAATAACAACTTCGTGTCCAGCATTGACTAACTCAATAACGGTATGCGTTCCGATAAATCCGGCTCCACCTGTTACTAAAATTTTATGTTTCATGATTCTCCTTTTAAGACAAAACTTCAATAGTTACTTTTTATTTTAATACTTTTTGAGTCTTGGCATAGTTGGCTTCGACAGCTTCCTTTTCAGCTTTCCACCAATCTTGGTGATCTGTGTACCACTTGATTGTTTCTTTCAATCCAGCCTCAAAGTTGGTAAATTCTGGTTTCCAGCCTAGTTCATTACGCAACTTGCTAGCGTCAATAGCATAGCGCAGGTCGTGACCCGCACGGTCTGTTACATGGTCGTAAGCGTCAGCTGGTTGTCCCATTTCTTTAAGAATGAGTTCTAGCACTTCTTTGTTATTCTTCTCACCATCTGCACCAATTAGGTAGGTTTCACCGATTTTCCCTTTTGTGAGAATGGTCCAAACCCCTGATGAATGGTCATTAGTATGAATCCAGTCACGAACATTCTTTCCTTCACCATAAAGTTTTGGACGAATGCCTGAAAGGATATTGGTAATTTGGCGCGGAATAAATTTTTCGATGTGTTGATATGGTCCATAGTTATTTGAACAATTAGAAATAGTTGCCTTGACACCGAAAGAGCGTACCCAAGCTTTGACAATCAAGTCAGAAGCTGCCTTGGTTGACGAATAAGGTGAACTTGGATTGTACTTCGTTTCTGGTGTGAATTTTTCACCCAGTCCTTCACCGTGACCTGGAAGATCTTCACGAAGAGGAAGGTCTCCGTAAACTTCGTCAGTCGACACATGGTGGAAACGAATGTCGTATTTACGAGCTGCTTCAAGAAGCGTATAAGTTCCAACAAAGTTCGTATCGATAAATGGACGAGGATCATTTAGCGAATTGTCATTATGGCTTTCTGCCGCATAGTGAACAATTGCATCCGCATTCTTAGCTACTTGATCAACAATTGCTGCATCTGCAATATCTCCAACGACTAACTCCACTCGGTCGCCTAGAATTTCTTCAATGTTGGCACGATTACCAGCATAAGTTAGCTTATCCAGAACTGTGATATGCACATCTGGAAAGTTATTGTACACATAGTGAACAAAGTTAGAACCGATAAAGCCAGCACCACCTGTCACTACAATATTTTTATATTCAGTCATGAAAAGATTTTCTCCTATTTTCTGAGGGTATTATAACATATCTTTGGTCAAAGGTTTAACATCCTTAAGCATTGGATGATTCTTATCTGCTTCAGAGACTTCTGCCTGGTCAAGACTTTCCCATTCAATCCCAAGAGCAGGGTCAGCATAGTTGACAAAGGCATACTTAGGTTTTAATTCCAATGCCCAGTAGTCATTGACCAAATAGCTATAAGAAACCGTATCTGACAATACTTGAAAGCCATTTGCTACACCGCGAGGAACGAAAATCCCTTTGCTGGCATCAATAACCGTTTGGTAGGTATTTCCGAATGTTTCCCCTTCACGCAAATCAACCCAAGAACCGAGAACTTTTCCGCCATCTGCGACAGAAATGTACTTGTCCCAAGGTTCTGCATGGAGTCCACGGAGCACATTTTTGCGGGAAAAGCTGACATTGTTTTGAAGCTTACCTTCTGCAAAAAAGCTTTCTGGAAAACCAATGGGCACCATTTTTTCTTTTTGAAAGTTTTCCTTGAACCAGCCACGATTGTCTCCATGTACTGGAATATCAAATTCCAGCATGCCAGGAATGGCTTCAATCTTACGAGCTGCTAATTTTTTTTCAAAAAATTGTTCAGACATGTTTTATTCTTCTCCAATCAAGCGCAATAAGTAATGACCGTATTCGTTCTTTTTAAGTGATTGTGCCAAATCATGCACTTGTTCTTTGGTAATATAACCCATACGGTAAGCAATTTCTTCTAAGTTTGCTACTTGCACATTTTGCATACGTTGAACGGTTTCAATGTATTGAGCAGCTTCTAACAAGCTCTCATGTGTACCAGTGTCCAACCAAGCAAAACCACGTCCCATAAGCTCAACAGACAAATCGCCGCGGTCTAAGTAAGCCTTATTGACATCAGTGATTTCCAGCTCTCCACGTGGACTAGGCTTGATATTTTTAGCAATTTCTACTACGTCATTGTCATAGAAATAAAGTCCTGTAACTGCATAGTTAGAACGTGGTTGTTCTGGTTTTTCTTCAATAGAGATTGCATTCATATTGTCATCAAATTCAACCACACCAAAACGTTCTGGATCTTTCACTTGGTAACCAAAAACAGTCGCTCCTTTTTCCTTCGAAGCAGCCTTTTGAAGCATTTTGCTAAGGCCTGGTCCATGATAAATATTATCACCTAAAATCAAAGCCACATGGTCATCACCGATAAAGTCGGCACCAATAATAAAGGCTTGAGCCAAACCATCTGGACTTGGTTGCTCAGCGTAAGAAAGTTTGATGCCAAACTCCGAGCCATCACCCAACAAATCCTCAAAGCGAGGAAGATCTGTTGGTGTTGAGATAATCAAGATATCCTTGATACCAGCCAGCATGAGGGTTGATAGCGGATAATAAATCATGGGTTTATCATAAACCGGCATGAGTTGTTTAGATGCAGCTCTAGTCAAAGGATACAAACGTGTACCAGAGCCGCCTGCAAGAATAATACCTTTCATAATGAGTTTCCTCTCTTAATGTATTCTCTTTATTTTACCATTTTTGAAAGCGGATGTCACTTTTTACTTAAAAACTAAAATTTAAAAGCACACTCCTGTAAGAGTTTCTTAGATTTACATTTAACCTAAAATCATTGCTAACTCAGTCATACAATATCGTCTTGGTTTCTTTGATGCAATGGTTCTCTTCATCCCAATAGTGAATCCGCTCAAAGGAGCCTTTTCGCCAGTACAAAGGAAGCCTATCTCTGATGTCGTCCTGCATGAATAACGATTCCAATTCATCAATTGACCACCATTTGGGCTGACCTTCCCGTGATTCCGTTAGCAGTTTCCCTTCAAAATCCTCACAGAGAAAATCATAATAGACATAACGCTCTGCTTTTGCTGGATTGGTAAAACCTGAAATACCTTTAAGCTGTAATTTCAAAGCCGTCAATCCCGTTTCCTCTTTCAACTCACGAGCTGCTGCTTCAAAAAAGGATTCTGGAAACTCAACTTTTCCACCTGGCTGAATCCAACCTTTAAAATCATCATGCTGTCGATTGAGCAAAAGAACTTGATTCTCTTTTTTCACACAAACATTGACCCAATTTAAAATATTCTCTGTCATCTACTTCTCTTTCTTAATGTAGATTTCAATGGGATAATCCGCTGGATTTAAACTACCGTTTTTTCCCTGAATTATCTGAACTAAATGATATCCGATGAGCGGACCTGTCGTCAAACCAGAAGAGCCTAAGCCACTAGCTGCAAATACCTGCGGAAGATTTAGCACCTGACCAAAGAAAGGAGAAAAATCACTAGTATAGGCTCGAATTCCGACCCGTTCGTTCACCACTTTCGCCTGAGATAACCTAGGAAAATAGTAGAGAGCTTCCTGTTCCATTTTATCTAACATGACCTGATCTACTTTAAGGTCATAGCCCATTTCATTTTCGTGTGTAGCTCCCATACTGATTTTGCCATTTTGAAAAGGAATAATATCTAGCTCTCCTTCTGGCATAACAACTGGATAATCATCTGTCACCAGAGCAGTCTGATAATCTCGCAACTGCCCTTTTTGTGGACGAATATCCACTTGATAACCTAATGGACTCAAAAACTCGGGCAACCAAGCTCCTGTTGCCAATATAACTTGGTCAAAACAACAACTATCAACCCAGAAAGCCCCATCTCGAATGTCCAAACTTACTTTCTTTTGAATTACTTCTGCACCGCTAGCCGTAAGCAAAGTCTGAGTCAATAATGAGCCTTCCACGCGTGCTCCTCCAGAAGCATAGAGCAGCCGGTCAAAACCTTTAAGATTTGGAAAGTACTCTGCTGCTTCCGCCCGTGAAAGTAGCCGCAAGTCGCCAATGAGCGGTGACTCTTTTCGCCGTTGGTCTGCCAAGTCATAGAGTGCCTCCAAGCTCTCCTCTTTTTTCTTCAGCAAAAAGACGCCAGTCTGCTGATAAAACTCCGTTGCAAAACCGTCCTTCTGTAAATCAGCTATCAAATCCAGATAAAAATCTGCTCCCAGTCGCGCCATACGATACCATGCTTTATTGCGCCGCTTAGAAAACCACGGACTGATAATACCAGCTGCTGCTTTGGTTGCCTGACCTATTCCATGGTCAAAAACTGTTACCTGATAAACAGGATTTTTTGATAGATAATAGGCAGCAGTTGATCCAACAATCCCCGCTCCGATAATCGCTACTTTTTTCATACAATTTCCTACTTAGATATGTTTAAAAGGATTTGTAGAAACTTGACTGGCTAAAAATTCAACTTCCCAACCCTCTTCTACTTTCCAGTCTTGAAACTTTTCAACCAATTTTTTTACAAAGAACACTTCTATATGGTGACCCGGATCCAAAGCTAGAAGCCCCTCGCTCAGCATATCCTGTGCTGTATGGTAGTAAATATCACCTGTAATATAAAGCTGAGCGCCCTTTGCTAAAGCCTCCTTGTAAAAGGACTGACCACTGCCACCACAGATTGCCACTTTCTCAATCATTCGCTCCAGATCCACAGCCGAATAAGTCACCAAACGCAGACTATCCAGACCAAAAGTTTCCTTAACCTTGCCTGCAAAGTCTCCAAAAGTCTGAGGTGCAATCTTGCCAATACGACCAATGCCGTGTCCAGGAACCGTTTCGCTAAGATAATCCGTATCAGTGATTTCTAGTAGATCACAGAACCAGTCATTGAGACCGTCATCCACAATATCAATATTGGTATGGCTGACATAGACTGCAGTATCGTGCTTAATCAGATCGATGTAAATCTGATTCTGAGGTCGGTCTGCCACTAAATCCTTAATAGGTCGAAAGATCGGTGCGTGCTTAACCAAAATCAAATCTACATCTTTTTCAATCGCCTCTGCAACTGTCTGCTCGCGGATATCCAAAGCTACCAGTACTCGCTTAACTTCCTTATTCAGAGTTCCAATTTGCAGTCCGCAGACATCTCCCGTCATGGACAGATTCTTAGGACAGTATGCTTCATAACGGTTAATAAAATCACTTGCCAGCATGCAGTACCTCCTTGATTTGCTTGATTCTTTGGGACATAGCAGAGCGTTCCGTTAGATTTTTCTCGGGGATTTTAGCCAAAGCTTTTTCCAGCTTGTCTACTTCTCGCTGCCATTTATCTAGAAAAACAGCTGATTGCTCCCTCATTAGATAAGGTCCGAAGCGTTCTTGTTTAGCATTCAACACTTGATGCCCCTGTTCAGCTATCATTATCTCGTAAAATTTCCCATTTTCTTCCACAATAGCTTCCTCAATAATTTGAAAATTATGACCACATAACCACCTGCGAAGTTCATCTTCCCGATTGTTAGGCTGAAGAATCAGGCGCTTAACAGATGCCAATTTTGCACTGTCATTGTCTAAAATATCTGCTATCAATCCTCCTCCCATTCCTGCAATAACGATAACATCAATCTGATCTTCTGCATCAAAAGCTGCCAAACCATTTGCCAAGCGAACATCAATTTTATCGGACATCTGATTATCTGCTACATTCGTCACCGCAGACTGATAAGGTCCCTCAACAACTTCACTAGCAATAGCCGAGGAAGTTCTTCCCTGCTGAATTAGATAAATCGGTAAATAAGCGTGGTCACTTCCTACATCCAAGATTTTGGCATCCTGTGGTACAAAACCAGCTACTTTTCTCAAACGTTTTGAGATATTCTTTACTTGCATGATAACTCATTTCTAAAATAATCGTTTCACTTAGTATATCATTTTTAAGGAACTAAAAAAAGAGTCTATTCCAAGGGAACAAACTCCGACATCTTAATCTCGCCACAAATCCATAGCCTTCAAAAAATCATCTGAGACAGTGATATTTTGCGGATTTGCCGCTTCACGTTCTTCTCGCTTCGCTTCTACCTGTGCTACTGTTGTAATGCCTTCACGGCGCCAATTCCGTAAAATAGCTTGGATGTATCTCCAGTTTGCCTTTCCATTAAAAACAGCTTCACGAAGAGCAGCAGTAACAAGTTCAGGATTGATCTTGTCATCTTGAATCGTTTTTGTTAAATCTTCAATTTCAAACGGTGTCAAGAGGCGACCTAATTCTTGCTGGAAAGTCTCGACCAAGTCTTTTAAAACATTTTGAGAAACAGTTTGCGCAACGCTTGAGCGACTTTCTACAATTTCATCTAATCGTTCAAGCGCTGGCAGCGCATCAAAAACTGCTTCAATTTCACCATTGAGTGCAATTGTTTTATACTGCAACAATCCTTTTTCTGTCAAATTTGACATAGAGCGATTGACCTCTGCAACGGATTTCCCGATACTTTCTGCAATCTGAACAGGAGAAATCTCTTCTAGCGACGTTGTATTTTGCAAATAGAAAAATTGCCAGACCAAAAAGTCATCACTATTATCAAATATTTCATGAAAATAAAAAAGAAGCTCAGTTGGCAATACTAAATTGCCCGTCTTATACGCTGATAAATAAGTCATAACACCTCTTATAAATAAGCAAACAAGGAAGCGTCATTTGCTGCATTTGCTGCATTTGCCCAGTCAAATGGCGTTTCTTGATAAACAGCATAATTAATCCAATTGTTGAAAAACAGCGCCGCAGCCAGATTCCATCGTAAACAGGGGACTGAAGTAACATCATCATTTTTGAAATAATTTTCTGGAATATGCGGATTCAGCCCTGCGTCTACATCACGCAAATATTCTTTTGCCAAGGTCTCGCGGTCATATTCCAAATGACCAAAGCTATACACTTCGCGAAGATCACGACTTGCCACAACGGAGACACCAACCTCTTCTCCACAAGCTAAAATTTCCAAATTACTCTTGTTTAAAATATCCTCTTTGCGAACTTCTGTATAACGCGAATGAGGAGCTGCGTATTCATCATCAAAACCACGAAACAGCAAATTTGGTTTTTCTGATATGGATTGACTATAAATACCGGACAACTTGCGCTTCATCTGGTGTTTGGCAATGCCATAACGAGCATAAAGAGCTGCTTGCGCTCCCCAACAAATATGCAACGTTGAGTAAACATGCGATTTGGACCAGTCAATAACTTGTCGAAATTCTTCCCAATAATCTACTGCTTCAAAAGGCAAATGCTCGACTGGCGCTCCAGTGACAATCAAACCGTCAAAATAACGACCTTTGATCTCATCAAAAGTCTTATAAAAGGTCTCCATATAGTCCGCACGTGTCGTTTTGAAGGTATGAGAAGTCATATAAAGAAATTCAATCCGAAGTTGCAATGGCGTATTTGCTAAATGACGCAACAACTGCGTTTCTGTTACTGTTTTTTGCGGCATTAAATTCAAAATCAAGATATTCAGAGGACGAATATCTTGGTGTTCTGCACGCTCATCATCCATAACAAAGATATTCTCAGATCTTAAAATGTCAACAGCTGGTAATTTCTTATCAATTTTAATAGGCATGAAAATATCTCCTTTTACTTTCTGCTTTTATTATACTGAAAGGAGATATAGTTTTCAATTATACTTTTTCTACAACAAGATATAGCTTTTACTTATACCTTAATAATGCATGAGAACTTTGTAATCGTAGTTACCAATAGCTTCGCGTCCCTTCAATTCATCCAATTCAATAAGGAAAGCGCAACCTGCAACGATACCACCTAAACGTTCAACCATTTCAATTGTTGCTTTAACCGTTCCTCCCGTTGCAAGAAGGTCATCAACAATCAGTACACGCTGTCCAGGCTTGATAGAGTCTGCGTGCATTGTTAAGGTATCTACACCATACTCTTTTTCATAACTAGCTGAGATAACCTCACGAGGCAATTTCCCAGGCTTACGTACTGGAGCAAAACCAACTCCAAGCTCATAAGCTACCGGACATCCAACAATAAATCCACGCGCTTCTGGACCGACAATCATATCAATTTTCTTGTCCGTAGCATATTGGACAATTTCACGAATAGCATAGCTGTAGGCATTCCCATCTGCCATTAATGGGCTAATGTCACGAAATAAAATCCCTTCTTGTGGGTAATTTTCAATGGTTGCAATATAATCTTTTAAATCCATAACTGTCTTTCTATCAAAAAGTTTTTACTCTCTATTATATCATGTTTTTTAGGAAATGGGGCAGAAAACATACTTGCTTTCAAAAAATAGTCACAGCACAGTCATTCTCGTCTTTTGCTATTTTAAAATAATACTTGCAACAATTGGACTGACAATCACATACATAATCCCTGTCACCCCAATAGCTAGACCAGCCATAGCTCCTGCAACTTGTCCGTATTTAAAGGCTGTCCCTGTCCCAACAGCATGTCCCGTTCCTCCAAGAGCTAAGCCTACTGCAACAGGATCTTTGATTTTTAAGATTTTTAAAACAGTCGGACCGATCACACTTGTCAAGATTCCCGTTGCAACTACAACTACCAACGTCACTGTCGTCAGCCCTTGCATTTTATCTGTAATTCCAACCGCCATAGCTGTTGTTACTGATTTGGGAAAGAGTGAAATTGCTAAGAAAAAATCCATTCCAAAAGCCTTGGCGACCAAGGCCGTAAAACTAGTATTCACTACCACCGCTATAAAAGTACCAATCAAAATGCTTCTGGCATGGTGTTTCATGAGATGAAATGTTTTATACAAAGGAATTCCCAGTGCAACCGTTGACGGCACAATGAGATTATTCAAATACGCCCCGCCTACGTAGTAATTCTTGTAAGAAATTCCTGTCAATTTTAAAAATACAATGACAAATATGGTGGCTAGAAGTAAAGGGGTTGTCAAAGGATGCGGAAATCTGCGAAAAATCAACATTCCTACCAGATAAGCAAAGATTGATAAAGCCAAACCAAATAAAGGATTGCCCCACAAATTAGACATTTCTTGTTTCTCCTTCTCCGTAATCTCCTTCAAAGCGATTTTTGATAAAATGAACAACCACAGCAATGACAACCACATTGATCACAATCGCTCCAACAATAATCAAAACAATCGGCAGCAGATAAGGCGCAATGACATGAAATTTATCCATAATTCCGACCGCTGGCGGCAAAAATAGAATCGTCATATTGGCTAATAAAAAATTTCCCACCATACTCACATGCCGCAATCTGAAAATTTTAAATTGCAAAGCCAAAAAAAGAAGAATAAGCCCAATAATACTCCCCGGAATAGGCAAATGAAAAAGATAGGAAATCCCTTCTCCTATCAAAGAAATTGAAAAAATAATCATCAATTGTACGTATAATTTCACGAGAAACCTCCAAACTTTCTAGTTACAGTCTACTACTTTTCAGAAAAATTTCAATATTTTTCAAAAAATAAATGAGTGAATCCGTTCTCTTCACTCATTTTATCTTCTAGTAAAAAAAACGCCACTAACGAGCGTTTTGTAACAAAACGGAAGACATGGGATTCGAACCCACGCACGCTTTCACACGCCTACTGCGTTTCCAACACAGCCTCTTAAGCCTCTTGAGTAATCTTCCATATTTAACAATGGAGCCGGTGGGAATTGAACCCACGTCCAAACACCTGCCAACACATTTGTCTACAACCATAGGTTATGTATTGGATTTAACTTCGCTTTGACACATAACTCAAGCCCAAGCCAAGCGAGTCTATCAGTCTCTTATCAAGCCCCTAGACAAGGCTTAATCGTATCTCGCTATTATTAAGACCGGTCATCGAACACGAGCGATCCGAATCTGGTCACGCTGGCTGTTTTTTAGGCAGCTAAAGCGTAAGAATTATTATTTTTTGCAGTTATATTTAACTGGCGCTTTACATCCGCTCGATGAGTCGCAAAATGTGCCTCATAATGCCTGTCG
Organism: Streptococcus sp. HMSC36C04; assembly: GCF_001839535.1. Classification (NCBI taxonomy): domain Bacteria; kingdom Bacillati; phylum Bacillota; class Bacilli; order Lactobacillales; family Streptococcaceae; genus Streptococcus; species Streptococcus sp. HMSC36C04. Next base: position 38,534 of record NZ_KV841606.1, read on the forward strand.
AATCCGTAACGACCCCAAGACATAAAAATATTATACCATATTTTTTAATAATATTTCAATTTTTAAGTCCATTGTTTTTTAAATCTACTTTTTTACAGGAACTTTTATGCTATACTAAAAAGGAATCTGTTTGAAAGGATTGTTATCACATTATGGTATTGCATCTTATTTGGCTTCTTCCTACTCTTCTTTTTCTTGTCTTGTTTTATATAGAGCCAAGGCGACTCTTCAATGCGTATTTGCTTAGTATCGTTTTAATTTTATTCGCCGCTATCGTTTCTGGTTTGTTTGTGATTCATATGGAACAACTTGTCAATAGAAATCTGGCAATGCTTTCTTTGCTCATCTTAGCACTTTTCATTCCTTTGAGTGTTATAATTTCAACCATTTATCTCATTTTTAATGGCAGACAGATGATGACCTTTGAAGGCAGGCGTTTAGCAAACCTTCTCTCCCTCTTTTATGGACTCGCTATTGCTCTTTCCCTAGCGCTTACTTTTTTCTTTCCTCATTTTATCTTTCTTCATAAAATCCTATCTCTTACAAATGGACTTCTAATTTATGGTAGCTATCTTTATGTGACCTATATCCTTTACGGTTTTGTTTATAATGTATTGCCCGTCATAAAACATCCAGACTACATCATCATCTTAGGGTCTGGTTTGATAGGAGACAAGGTTCCACCTCTTCTCGCTCAACGACTCGAAAAGGGGAAGACGATGTATGAAAAATTTCATAACCATCCCAAAATTGTCGTTTCTGGAGGACAAGGTGTCGATGAACCAATAACCGAAGCAGAAGCAATGGCGCAATATTTAAGGCAAGTAGGTATTCCACAAGAAGATATTATAATTGAACGGCAGTCAACCAATACCTTAGAAAATTTGCGTTTTAGCAAAGCAATTTTGGATGAGACACGTGAGAAAAATTATCGTTGTCTAGTTGTCACCAATTCTTTCCACTCCTTGCGAGCGGGTATTTACATGCGAAAGATTGGTTTGAAAGGACGTAGTATAGGTTCCCGAACAGCACCTTATTTTCTACCATCATCTTGGATACGTGAAACGCTTGGACTGATCGTGCTTTATTGGAAATGGCACGCTATTTTTCTTGGATTGTATTTCATTGTTTGGCTTACTAACCTCTTTCGATAAGGCGTAATTTTACTTAACGGAATGAACAATTCGTAGAAAACGATTGAAGCTGTCGACCGAGGCGACAAAGTAAACTGAAACTGGTTCAGACCGTCGACCAGGACGACGAAGTAAACTGAAACTCATTCGCCTCGTCCGCTCGGCTGACACTATAAACCCAAACTCATTCACTTCGTCCGCCCAGCTGACACAATAAACCAAAACTAATCCACCCCATCCGCTCGGCTGACAGTATAAATCAAAACTAATCCACCCCATCCGCTCGG
>NZ_KV841606.1:40053-165984 GCF_001839535.1 Streptococcus sp. HMSC36C04
CCCATCCGCTCGGCTGACACTATAAACCAAAACTAGTTCACTTCGTCCGCCGGGCGGACGGAAGAAATATGATGCAATTTTGAAGATTTAGCAAAAAATAGTTGTGAGACAGAGCAATTGCATTTTAGCTTTGTGCCGCTAAGGATAGAAAAACACGAACTCGTCCAGATTAGCTAACTGCTAGTCAAGACAGGGTTCGTGCTTTTATTGTTTCGTTGGAGTTTTGTTTTGCTCCTTTATTCGTTAGGCTTCTTTCTTGGCAAACTGACTTGTATATAAGTCGTAATAGAAACCTTTATCAGCTAAAAGCGATTCGTGAGTTCCTTGCTCAATGATTTGTCCATCTTTGAGAACCAAAATCTTATCTGCCTCTTGAATCGTCGATAAGCGGTGAGCAATGACAAAGCTTGTCCGTCCTTGCATGAGGTTCTTCATCGCCTTTTGAATCAAAAGCTCTAAGCGCGTATCAACCGACGAGGTTGCTTCATCCAAAATTAAGATTTTGGGATTTGCCAATAGTGCTCGCGCAATGGTCAGCAATTGTTTTTGTCCTAGCGAAATATTGCTGGATTCCTGATTCATTTCCATATTATAGCCACCTGGAAGCGTCCGAATGAAATGATCGACATTAGCTGCTTTGGCGGCTTCCACAATCTCTTCATCTGTCGCATTCAGATTTCCAAAGCGCAAGTTTTCTTTGACTGTTCCTTCATAAAGCCAAGCGTCTTGCAAGACCATACCAAATTGTTTGCGGTAATCTTGGCGCGATAAGTTGCGAATATCGTGACCATCCACAGAAATTGAACCTGCTGTTACATCGTAAAAGCGCATGAGTAGATTGATGAGGGTGGTCTTTCCGGCACCTGTTGGACCGACAATCGCCACCATTTCGCCCGGCTTAACCTCTAAGTTGAAGTCTCGAATGAGCGGTTTGTTTTCCACGTATTGAAAGTCAACATGCTTGAAGCTGACCTGACCTGTCAAATCATGTTCCAGCCGCTCTTTCGCATCTGTTACTTCGTCTGGTTCATCCAAGACTTGGAAAACACGATCCAGCGAAGACTTAGCACTCTGCAATTGCCCAGCTAGTTGCGTTAAGTTTTGGATTGGTTGGTTTACTTGCCACACATATTGTACGAATGCTTGCATGTTCCCAATTGTTAATTGTCCAGAAATGACTTGCAAACCACCAACAACTGCTACAAGCAGATAAGTCAAATCTGAAATTGCGTTCAAAATTGGCATCATCAAGCCAGAAATAAAACTAGCTTTGAATCCGACTTCTTGGAGGTTTTGCGTGATTTCTCGAAAATCGTTTGAAGATGTTTCTTCACGGCCATAGAGTTTCAGCACATTAAAACCAGTTAGATTTTCTTGAACAAATCCATTCATGACACCTAGCGTATCTGCTTGCTTTTTAAAATACGGTTGTGATTTTTTCAAAATAAAGTTTGCCCCCAAATAGGTCAACGGAATGCTAGCAATCACTATCAAAGCCAGTTGAAAATTAAGATACAAGACCATTCCGATAACTAAGGTAATGGTCAAAACCGCATTTACAACTTGTAAGAATGATTGTTGAAGCGCATTTGAGACAGTTTCTACATCACTGGTAAAGCGCCCTAGCAAATCTCCAAATTGATGCTTATCAAAATAAGAAACTGGAATTTGATTAATTTTAGAACTCAACTCATTACGCATGTCACGTACTGTATTTTGCACTGCATTGGTCATAAAATAATTAGAATAGTAAGACCCAATTTCATAGAACAAACCACGCAAAAGGTAAAGTGCCATTACTCCAAAGACATATGTTGTGTTTATACTGGCGCCTTCGACTCCTTTTGCTATGTCCAGCACATTTCGTGTCAATTCTGTAATAGCAAGACCAAGTACAAAAGGCTCTAGCACGCTCATCACAATACTCACCACCTTCAAAAAGATAGCAAGGATTACTGAGAGTTTATAAACTTTTAAGTAACTCCACAAGCGCATAAAACTATGTTGTTTCATCTTTCCCTCCTATTCTTCTGTTAGTGATTGACTATTAAGCTGAGAATTAGCAATTTCGCGATAGATATCGTTATCTTGCAACAATTCTTCATGCGTTCCACGACCAACGATTTCTCCCTTATCCAGAACAATAATCTGATCTGCATCCATAATGGTTCCCACGCGTTGTGCTACAATCAATACAGTAGCATTTTGCGTAACTTCTTTGAGTCGACTTCGAAGAATGGCATCGGTCTTATAGTCCAACGCAGAAAATGAATCATCAAAGATATAAATATCTGGCTCTTTTACGACTGCCCGCGCAATGGAGAGACGTTGCTTTTGACCACCAGAGAGATTACTCCCTCCTTCTGCCAAATGCGTTTCAAAACGCTCTTCCTTGCTTTCAATGAAGTCCCTTGCTTGTGCCACATCTGCTGCTTGCACCAATTCCTCACGACTAGCATTTTCTTTCCCATACCGCAGATTTTCTGCGATTGTGCCGGTAAAGAGCAGAGCTTTTTGTGGAATGAAACCTATCTTCTGCCGTAGTGCTTTTAGATTATAAGAACGCACATCCACTCCGTCCACTAAAATCTTTCCTAAAGTCACATCATAAAAGCGCGGAATCAATTGCACCAATGAGGACTTCCCTGAGCCGGTCGAGCCGATAAAAGCAATCGTTTCACCAGGCTTGGCTTTGAAGGAAATATTATGCAAGACTGGACTCTCTGTTTCACCAGGATATGCAAAGGTAACATTATCAAACTCTAAATAACCATGACTATCTGTCTCAGTCACACCATCTTCGTTTGGATTGATTGAAATGGGCATTTCCATTACTTCTTTCAACCGTTCACTCGAAACAGCAGTTCTAGGATACATAGTAAACAAGCTAGACAGCAACAGAAATGACAGCAATGCATGAAAACTGTATTCGATAAAAGCAACTAAATCGCCAATTTGCAAATCTCCTGTACCTAGTGGTTTTAAAGCAAAGCAGACAATGGCAACAATCATCGCGATGATAATTTGAACAAAAAGAGGTTCTGTCAAACCAGTTAACTTGAACAGACGATTCGAATTATTCGCATAAATGTCATTTTGTGAAGCAAAACGCTCTTCTTGAAATTCTTCTCGAGCAAAAGCACGAATAACGCGCAGCCCCATTAAATTCTCACGTGCGTATTGATTGATTTTATCTAACGTTTTTTGTTGTTTTTCTGATAAAGGACGAGTCTTGACTGCTATATACCAAACGACAATGCCGAGAAAAGGAACGGAAATTGCGACAATCCAAGCTAAAGAGGGGCTGGTGACAAAAATCATCATCACACTGGAAATCATCATCATAGGCGTGACGACACCCATTTTTAAGGATTGCTCTGCAAATTGCATGAGAACAAAGGCATCACTGGTAATCCGTGTCACCAAAGACGAAACGCCAATTTGCTCATATTCATGATGCGAATACTCTTGCAATTTATCATAAACATCATTGCGCATGTCACGTACCATGCTCGTCGTTAATTTCCCAGCAGCATAGGCAAGGACAATCCGTCCAAAGACTCCTAGCAAAATGACAATGAGCATCACAATTGCCCAATAATACAAACGATTGCTCTCTCCTCGATTAATCCCTTCGTCAATCATTCGTGCCAAAACAGTCGGCAAACCGAGATTCACCACAACAAAGAAGACAGCACCAAAGAAATCCAACATCAACCATTTGGGATATTTTTTCAAATAAGACCAAATATACTTCATGTTTCTCCTTTCTCCTCATAAAACAAATCCACAATAAAAAAGCACTAACGTACTTTTTAGACAAAATGGGAGTGGGACAGAACTTATCTTGAAAAATTTAAGTTCGTGGTCCCACCCCCGCGAGGGTGATTAGGTGCTCTTTCGAGCTTGAAAAGCGAATAAAGAGTCCAATCACCTACTGCGTCATTCGCTTATCACTAAATTAGATAGAGGCTGAGATACTTTTTGTCCGACCTCATGTAACAATAGTATAACAAAAGGATGATATAAATGCAACACTAGCAATAATCTAGTTGGTAACGGTCACTTCTCCTGTTTGATAATTTAGCCGAAGTCCTGTCTGTACGTTGGGAACAAAGACATTCATTTCCAAGCTACTATCGCTTGATTTAGCTTCAATATGCGAACCAACTGGCACTAAATCCTGTTCATTGGCATAAATCAAAGTCACCCGATACCGAACTCGTTTATTATTGTCTAGTGCCTTGCGAACCTTTGTTTCATAGAAATTTTGACCCGTAGAATGACTAGTATTTGCTTGATTAGCCCAAGCTGTTTGCACAGCTATATTTTTCGGGTTACTGGTCGAAGCATCAAACCCTTTCAAGTTACCAATCAAAGCATAACCCAACAAATGTCCTCGGTCAACTGCATGGTTGTATTCACCTGATAAATGCTTGACTTGATGCCAACCAGCAGGCGTCCAAGTCGTGGAGCCATTTCCTGTTTCTTCACGACTTCTATATTGGCGAGTTGTTTTGGATAAAAGAGCATTTGCAACCGTCGGAACGGTCTGACCTCGGACGAGTTTAGTCTTATTATCCGCATAAGGAACGCTTGCAACTTTAGCATCCAATGTTGTTTTATTTTCATTGATTGTGAAGGCTCCTGCCCCATTCCATTCAATCTTTCCTTTGAGTTGCCGTTTAACGGACTCTGTCAAAACACTCTGTGCTAATTCTTGACTGGGTGCTGCATGATTCGTCCGAATACTTCGATTAATAGCAGTGCTGTCAGAAGGCTTCGTACTACCATGATGATTGCTAAAAGAATAACCTCCCAGCGCAAGAACCAGTGCTATAACCAAACCAGCTACACTTTGTGCTACTTTCTGATTGGATTTCTTTCTCGCCATTTCTCCCCCTTTTAAATAAATAGGAAGCGGGACTCAAAGCCAATTTCTACGAAATCACGACCTCTGTCTCACTCCCTTTTTCCTATCAATATTATTGTCTATTGTCCTGTGAATTTGCTGATAATCTCCTGCCACTTATCTGGCGATAAAATAGCCCATGGATTTTTTCCACCATAACCAACAACTAAACCGAGTGCAAACAAAATCAAACCCAACAATAAGACTATCAGAACAATTCCGACTTGTTTTCCAACATATTTCAAATCATTATTCATCGTCTTCTTCCTTCACTCGCTTAATAGAAGCACCTAAGTTAGCCAACTTTTTATGGAACTGATAATATCCTCTGTCCAAATGAGTTAGTTGTCCTACTTTTGTTTCACCTTCTGCAACCAAGCCTGTTAAAATCAGCGCGGCACTCGCACGCAAGTCTGTTGACATCACCTCTGCCCCTTGCAAGGCTTGACCACCAACGATACGAGCTGTGTCCCGCATAATTTCTGAATGTAAACCCATCCGACGCATTTCTTCCAGATGTTGAAAACGATTCTCAAAAACAGTCTCAATCATGGTAGACTCACCCTTGGCAACCGTCATCAAAGCTGTAAATTGCGCCTGCATATCTGTCGGGAAACCTGGATGCGGAAGAGTCTTCACATTGACCGCTTTTAACTTGGATAAATCCGAACAAATCCGAATTCCTTCGTCCTCTTCGGTAACAGACACACCCATTTCCATCAGTTTCGCAATGAGGGGACGATTATGCTCCCAGATAGCATCTTGCACAAGAACATTGCCACCTGTCATAGCAGCTGCTACCATAAAAGTTCCAGCTTCGATACGATCTTGCACCACGCTATGACTTGTCCCAGACAATTCCTTAACCCCAGTAATGGTTAATGTTTCCGTACCTGCTCCACGGACTTTAGCCCCCATTTTGTTTAACAAAACGGCTAAATCCACAATTTCAGGCTCCCGAGCTGCATTTTCAATAACAGTCACACCGTCTGCTAACGTTGCTGCCATCATAATGTTTTGTGTCGCCCCTACACTTGGAAAGTCCATATAGATATGAGCTCCATGCAATTGGTCAGCTTTTGCTTCGATAAATCCAGCCGTCTGCTTAATTTCTGCTCCCATTGCCTCTAAACCTTTCAAATGAAGGTCAATAGGACGGCTTCCAATCGTACAGCCACCCGGCATGGAAACTTTTGCGTGACCATTACGCGCCAAAATAGGTCCTAATACAACAATTGAAGCACGCATTTTACTCACATATTTATAAGGCGCTTCTTCACTCAACGGCTGTGTAGCATCCACCGTAATCCGGTTTTCTTCTTGCTCAAAAGTCACTTTTGTATTCAATCCACGAACCACATTGTTCATCGTAAACACATCTGATAGAACCGGAACATTGGTTAGAGTTGTTTTCCCTGTCGTCGCTAGAATAGTTGCTGCAAGCAAAGGCAAAACAGCATTTTTGGCACCTTCAATTTTAACCGAACCAACTAATGGATTCGAACTGCCTTGTATAATAATTTTATCCATATTTTCTCCAAAACACTTATTTTATTACTTTTCTCATCTTATAAATTGCTATTAAACACATCACGTCCTAATGTATAGAGACTGAGGAAGAAAGAGCTGAGCAAAAAGCCTAATGCAATACTAAGCAATAAAATCAAAAAACGAATTCTAAAAGCATTGTCAGCATTCACTTTCAATAGTTTTTCCCAATTCACAACAGTAGAAAGTAAGTGAAATGAAAGAAAAATAAAGATCATATGGCTACTAAGCGTAAAAATTAACTGAATCATATTCCCATTATACCAAAAAAATAGATGAGAGCAAACTATCGGACACGAATCATGTACCGATAACAAAAAAGCCATTATAAAAAAGGCCAATTGGCCTTTTTTATAATCTTGTTCCAACGTTAATTCGGTTAATGGCACGTTGAAGAGCGATTCTGGCACGACGTTCTTGGTCAATCAAATGCTTTTCATGTGCTTCTTCAATAGCACGTTCAGCACGTAATTTTGCTCTTTCAGCACGACTGATGTCAATATCGCGAGCACGTTCGGCAGAGTCTGCAACAATGGTGATTACATTATCAGCTACTTCGACAATTCCACCATTCACAGCAATCCAATTGACATGATCTTCATCATCAATCCGCTTCACTTTGACCTCATCGACAGCCAAAACAGCAATCATATTTTCATGATGCGGTAAAATCCCCATTTCTCCATCAAGAGTTTTAACGGAAACAAACGTTGCATGGTGGTCAAAAACTAGACCATCAGGTGTCACGATTTGTACTGTCATTTGAGCCATAGGTCACCTCTTAAAATCCCATTTTTTCAGCTTTAGCAACGACATCTTCGATAGAACCAACACCACGGAAGGCATCTTCAGGGAGATGATCATATTTTCCTTCAAGGATTTCCTTAAAGCCACGAACTGTATCAGCAACTGGTACATAAGAACCTGGTTGCCCAGTAAATTGTTCAGCAACATTAAAGTTTTGTGACAAGAAGAATTGAATCCGACGCGCACGCGCAACCAAAGTCTTTTCTTCGTCTGACAATTCATCCATACCAAGGATTGCAATAATATCTTGCAATTCATGGTAACGTTGAAGGACACGTTTCACTTCTGCTGCTACAGCATAGTGCTCTTCTCCGACAATTTCAGGAGCAAGTGCACGGGAGCTAGAAGCAAGTGGATCAACTGCTGGGTAAATCCCTAATTGCACCAATTTCCGTTCCAAGTTGGTTGTAGAATCCAAGTGAGCAAACGCTGTCGCTGGCGCAGGGTCAGTGTAGTCATCGGCTGGCACATAGATAGCTTGGATAGAGGTTACAGAACCTTTCTTGGTTGATGTAATCCGTTCTTGCAATTGTCCCATTTCTGTCGCAAGTGTTGGTTGGTAACCAACGGCTGAAGGCATGCGTCCAAGAAGGGCAGATACTTCAGAACCTGCTTGCGTGAAACGGAAGATATTGTCAATGAATAAAAGCACATCTTGACCTTCAACATCACGGAAATATTCGGCAATGGTCAAACCAGTCAAAGCCACACGCATACGTGCTCCAGGTGGTTCATTCATTTGACCGAAGACCATGGCTGTTTTTTCAATAACGCCAGATTCTTTCATTTCCCAGTAAAGGTCGTTCCCTTCACGCGTTCGTTCTCCAACACCAGTAAAGACAGAAATTCCACCGTGTTCTTGGGCAATGTTGTGAATCAATTCTTGAATCAGGACTGTCTTTCCAACACCGGCACCACCGAAAAGTCCGACTTTCCCACCTTTTAGATAAGGTGCAAGGAGGTCAATTACCTTAATTCCTGTTTCTAAGATTTCTGATGAAGTAGACAACTCATCAAAAGTTGGAGCTTTTTTGTGGATTGGTTGACGTTCTGCATCTTCACCAAAAGGAGCCTCCAAGTCAATGGTATCTCCTAAAACGTTAAAGACGCGACCGAGTGTTTCTTTCCCAACGGGGACAGAAATTGGACGACCAGTATCTAGGACTTCCATGCCACGAGTCAACCCGTCAGTTGATTCCATAGCAATGGTCCGAACCACTCCGTCACCAAGCTCAAGAGCTACTTCAAGGACGATTTTTGATTTTTTTTCGTCATTTTTATAGACTACAAGTGCATTATTTATCTCAGGTAATTTATCACCAGCTGCAAACGCAACATCAACGACTGGTCCGATAACCTGAGCAATTTTGCCTGAGCTCATTCTTTTCTCCTCTTTATATTTATTTTCTGTGACACTATTCTAGTGCACTTGCACCCGCCACAATTTCAGTAATTTCTTGCGTGATAGCTGCTTGTCTAGCACGATTATACTGAATGGTCAAATCATTGATAACTTTTTTCGCGTTATCTGTTGCTGTCTGCATCGCGGTCATTCCTGCCGCATTTTCTGCTGTTTTCGCATCAATAATTGCTCCGTAGATCATACTTTCAGCAAACTGAGGCAATAATTGATCCAAAATGACATCTCGGCTAGATTCCAATTCCAAATTCAAAACGTAGTCTTCATCTGCTTCATTTGGATCCAAATCCACGATTGGAAGCATTTGTTCAACACGCATTTGGCTGGTCAAACTATTGACGTGATGATTATAACAAACATACAATTCATCAAATAATTCGTTTTGATACATTTCAACCGTTTTGTTAATGATTTTACGAACTTCATCAAAGCTTGGTTGATCAGCTAAACCACGTAGTTCATAAATTGGTTGAATACCACGCGCACGAAAGAAGTCCGAGCCCATACCACCGATTGAAATGATGACGAAATCATCTTTATCATGGTATTCTGCAAAAAGTTCCATCATGGATTTGAGAATGGTCGCATTATAACCACCTACTAAGCCACGATCCGATGTAATAACGATATAGGCTGTTTTTTTCACCGGACGACTAATCAACATAGGGTGGTATTTGGAATTTTGCACTTCATGCCCATGAAGCAAATCTGTCAATAACTTTCTGACTTTAGAAGCATAGATTTGGAAATTCTTGGCCGCTTCTTCTGACTTTCCTAGCTTAGCAGCAGATACCATTTGCATAGCATTTGTGATTTGACTGGTGTTTTTTGTGGATGCAATTTTATTTTTTATATCATTTAATGAAACTGCCATCTGACACCTCTATTCTTACTTGAAGCTAGACTGATTGATAAATTCAGTAATTGCAGCATCTAAGACTGCTTCCTCTGGAAGGTCTTTTGTTGTACGAATGATTTCATAGAGGTCTTCATGATGAGCATCAAAGTAATCAAACAGTTCTGCTTGAAAACGAAGAATATCATCAACCGGTACACTATCCAAGAAACCATGTGTCAAGGCGTACAAAATAACGACTTGTTTTTCAACTGGTAATGGTTCATGAACAGGTTGTTTCAAGACTTCTACCGTCCGACGGCCACGATTCAATTTCGCTTGCGTTGCCGCATCCAAATCACTACCAAACTTGGTAAATGCTTCCAGTTCACGATAAGAAGCAAGGTCAATACGCAAGGTTCCGGCAACCTTCTTCATCGCTTTTATCTGTGCAGAACCACCTACACGTGATACAGATGAACCGGCATCAATAGCAGGTCGAACACCTCCATTAAAGAGACTGTCGCTTAAAAAGATTTGACCGTCTGTAATTGAAATTACATTGGTTGCGATATAAGCGGAGATGTCTCCTGCTTGCGTTTCGATAAACGGCAGCGCTGTAATAGAACCACCACCTAATTCATCCGAAACTTTGGCAGAACGTTCCAAAAGACGGCTATGAAGATAGAATACGTCTCCTGGGAAAGCTTCACGACCTGGTGGACGACGAAGCAAGAGTGACAGTTCACGATAAGCAACCGCTTGTTTTGATAAATCATCATAGACAATCAAAACGTGTTTGCCACTATACATAAATTCCTCTGCCATTGCTACACCTGCATAAGGTGCTAAAAACAGCAATGGTGAAGGTTGAGAAGCCGACGCTGTGACAACGATTGTGTAATCCAGCGCTCCATACTGACGAAGTGTTTCTACTTGCGTACGAACCGTTGATTCTTTCTGACCAATGGCAACATAGATACAAATCATATCTTGTCCCTTTTGGTTCAAAATCGCATCAATCGCAATACTTGTTTTACCAGTTTGACGGTCTCCGATAATCAATTCCCGTTGCCCACGACCAATTGGCACCAAAGCATCGATCGCTTTCAAACCTGTTTGAAGCGGTTCTGATACAGATTTCCGTTGCATAACTCCCGGAGCAGGTGTTTCAACTGGACGCGTCTTGTCTGTCTTAATCTCGCCAAGCCCATCAACCGGACGACCAAGCGGATCAACAACCCGACCAATCAAAGCATCTCCGACAGGCACTTCCATGATTTTACCAGTTCGGCGAATGGTATCCCCTTCGCGAATATCTGTGAAATCACCTAAGATGATAATCCCTACATCTGTTGATTCTAAGTTTTGTGCCATACCGTATGAGCCATTTTCAAAAATCAACAGCTCACCACTCATTGCATTGTCAAGACCATGAGCACGGGCGATTCCATCACCAATATATGTGACGACCCCTGTTTCTGTGACGTCAAAATTTGGCTGGAAATTTTCAATTTGTTGCTTAATTAAAGCGCTGATTTCTTGTGCGTTAATCGCCAAAATTCACACCACTTTCTATTTCAAATTTTCTTTTACTGTTTGTAATTGACGTTTAATACTTGCATCAATTGTCTTATTATTAGCTGTGATGATAAAGCCACCAATGAGGCTTGCATCCAGTTCTTCTTTTAAAGAACGGACCTGCAATCCAAATTTTCGCTCAATAATCGGAATAATTTTAGATTTTTGCTCCTCCGATAAACCTTGAACTGATTTGATTGTCACTTCAAATTCATTACTAATCTCTTCAAGCTGGTGAAGACTTTCTACTAAAATATCATAAAAAAGATCTTCACGATGATTATGAATAATAACTTCAATGAAATTGTCAATCAAGGATGAATCAGATCCTTGAAAATAGCGAAGGCTTCTTTCTTTTTCTGTATCATCAACACCAATATGTGACAAAAAAGCAGCTAAATGTGTATTGTCAAAAATGTCTTTGATTTGTTGAAGTTTTTCAAAAACATCTTTTTGCTGACCTTTTTCAATCACGAGTTGGACAAAAGGTGTGGTATATTTTTCAATTACCGCATATCTTTTTTTGTCCATTAAGCATCTCCTAGCTTGTCAATATAGCGGTCAATGAGCTCTTTGTGAGCTTCTTGATCCAATTTTTGACCTAAAATTTTGCTAGCAAGATTTACAGTCAAATCGGCTACATCACCTTTGATACTGTTCATGGCTTCTGCTTTGGTTTGAGCGATTTCTTGATTAGCCTTTTCTTTTAAACGTCCAGCTTCATCAGCTGCATCTGCCAAGATTCCTGCCTTGTTTTTCTCGGCAGTTTCCTTGGCATTTTCAATAATTGTTGTCGCTTCTTGACGACTACCTGCTAATTCTGTTTCTCTCTTTTGAGCCAAATCTTCTGCTTTTTGACGAGCAGATTCTGCGCCATCAATATCATCCGAAATCTTTTTGGCACGTTGCTCAAAAGTACTTGTAATATTATCCCAGGCAAATTTCTTAATTAAAACGATTAACAGAAGAAATGAGCCTGCTACAAGGATAAAATCCCCAATAAGACTACCTAAAGTAATATTCATCTCTTTTCTCCCTTCTATTCCTCACCATTAATTTTCTTACCTAGATACATAGATGTCAACATGGTAAATACATAGGCTTGAATACATGAAATAAAGACTGAAAAAGCTGTCCAAACAAGATTCAAGACAAATGCTATTGGATACCAAGCAGCAGCTTGTTGTGACAAAGTTAATAACAAGCCAGACAGAACTTCCCCTGCATAGATATTACCATAGATCCGCAAAGCCAAAGAAGCAAAATTGGTGAATTCTTCCAAAATATTCATCGGTGTCATTCCAGCAGGTGTCGCAAAAGCTTTGAGATACGCTTTCACCCCACGTCGGCGAATCCCTTCAATGTGACAAATCAAGGTAATCAAGAATGAAAATCCTAGGTCAAATGCAAGATTAGCTGTTGGAGATGTCCACAAGTTATATCCCTTGGTTGTCTGCACTTTTGCCATCAAGCCAAGGTTATTAGCTACTGCAACGAAAAGGAATAAGGAAAAGATAAATAGAGAGTAATTCTTCATATACTTATCGCCAATATTGCCCTTTGTAAAGCCAATGACAAAATCATAGAGGTATTCTAAGACGTTTTGCTTACCAGAAGGCTTCAGCGTCATTTTCCGACTAGCCCAATAGACGAAAGCAAATACGATAAGTACGGTTAGAAGAGACATAGCAAGTAGAGTCAAATCAAAGGTCACAGGACCTAAAGTGATAGTTGGATTTACACTTTCTTCCAACGAACTCCACCCCCTTTTCTAAAGGATAACTTTCTTTTCTTATTTAATGATGAATGACATCGCAAGTGTTACGAAGAAAGTACCTTCGATAAAGGCAATCCCCATGATCATAAGTGTTCTCAACTGACCAATGATTTCTGGCTGACGTGATGCTGATTTAAATAGATTTGCCATTAAAAACCCTTCAGCGAGTGAAACACCCATACAGGCAAGACATAATCCAAAAAATGTTAAATTCATGATGAATTCTCCTTTATGTTTAAAATTTACTTACTTAGTTTAGTCCTAAAAATTCTTTTTGTCAAATGTTTTTGTCTTTTGGAAACGTTTTATACGGATTTCTTTCAATTTCCAAAAAAGTAGGCTATCCTGCAACAATTGTGGTTGTAGAATAGTAGTAAAACGAACTTGATCCCACTATCAGTTTGTTGATGTAGAAATAGCTATTTCCAATTATCGAATTTTTTCCTATATATGTATATTATAGGTAATCTTTATCGATTAAATATAGACAAAAACTACAATTCACTTTTTCAACAAAGAGGCTGGATAAGTCCCAGCCCCTAGCTTATTACTTTTTTAGGTTCCAAATTTCTTTGGCGTATTGTTCAATCGTATCATCTGATGTGAATTTATCAGATGTTGCGATATTAATAAGGCTCATACGCGCCCATTTCCCTTTGTCACGATAGAGTTGATCAATCTTTTCTTGAGCCGCTACGTACGAAGCAAAATCTTCCAGAAGGAAGTATTCGTCATTGTGCGTAATCAAAGCTTCATAAATCTCAGAACCTTCATTTCGGACATTTGGAATAGTTCCGTCCACAAAGCTATCCACCACACGGCGAACCACAGGATTGCTTTCATAAACACCACGTGAGTAGTAATCATGACGGGCATAATGGTCATAGACTTCGTCTTTGTCCATACCGAAAATTACAATATTGTCATCTCCGACTTCATCTTTGATTTCAATATTGGCTCCATCAAGAGTTGCCAGAGTAATGGCACCTGTCATCATGAATTTCATATTAGATGTGCCGGAAGCCTCCTTAGAAGCAAGCGAGATTTGCTCTGACACATCTGCAGCAGGAATGATGAGTTCAGCCAAGCTGACCCGATAATTTTCAAGGAAAACAACCTTTAGCTTGCCTTGTAGACTCTCATCATTATTGACAAGATTTGCCACTTCGTTGATCAATTTGATAACAGATTTGGCAAAATGATAACCCGGCGCTGCCTTGGCACCAAAAATGAAGACACGTGGCACCATATCTTTATTAGGATTGTCTTTTAAATCCCAATATAGTTTAAGAATATGGAGCAAATTGAGCAATTGACGCTTATAAGCATGAAGCCGTTTCACTTGTACATCAAAGATAGCTTCCGTTGACACTTCCACTCCTGTAGATTCTTTGATGAAAACTGCTAAGCGCGCCTTGGCTTCTTGCTTGACATTATAAAATTCACTCAAAACTTGCCGATCATCTTTGTAGTCTAAAAGTCTGCGAAGTTCATGAATATCCGTCCGCCAGCCCTTACCAATTAAACGATCAATTTCATTTGACAATGGTTCATCTGCAATTTGCAACCAGCGACGTTGAATGATGCCATTCGTTTTATTATTGAATTTTTCAGGATAAATAGCATAAAAGTCACGCAACGTATCTTCTTTGAGCAACTCTGTGTGAAGTTTTGCCACTCCATTGACCGAATGCCCACCAATAATCGCAAGATGCGCCATGTGGACTTGATTATCTTTGACAATCCGAGTATTTTCAATCACTTGCGGATCAATACCGCGTGCAGCCATATCAGAAACATAGCGATTGTCAATTTCAAGAATGATTTGGTAAACACGAGGAAGAACATTTTTAAAGAGTTCCGCGTCCCATTTTTCCAAAGCTTCCGAAAGAATGGTGTGATTGGTATAACTCATCGTCTTCACTGTTGCATTCCAGGCGTCCGCCCATTCAAGACCGCAGTCATCAAGTAAAAGCCGCATAAATTCTGCTGGTGCAACCGCTGGATGGGTATCGTTGATATGGACCGATACCTTTTCAGGAATTTGCTCTAAAGGCAGGCCTTGTTTCCGATAAGATTTGATAATCGTCTGCAAACCCGCACTAGTCATGAAATATTCTTGAATCAAGCGCAGTTCTTTTCCTTCGTAACTTGAATCATCTGGATACAAAATAGCCGTAATATCTTGCACTTTGCGGCGTGCTTCAATCGTTGGATATTCTAGTTCATATTCTTCAGGAATTTCAACATCCCATAAACGAAGATTGTTGACAGTATCATTTTCAAAACCAATTTGTGGCACGTCGTAAGGTACTGCACGAAGAGTTTGTGAATTTTCATAAACAGGAACGATCCGACCTTCCTTGTTGGCTTGAAGATAGACATTCCCAAAAATTTTGACATCTACAACATCGTGATCTTTCCGCGTTTCCCAGACGTTTCCTAGACTACCAAACCAATCATCAGGCAACTCGACTTGGTAACCGTCCACAATTTTTTGTTTGAAAAGTCCGTAGCGATAGCGGATTCCATTACCAAATCCCGGATAGCCTGTAGTTGCAAGCGAATCCATAAAAGCTGCTGCAAGGCGACCAAGACCGCCATTCCCTAATGCCATATCGTGTTCAGCCCGTTTTACAGCTGTAAAATCAATACCTAATTCGTCAAAACCTTCTTTGACAACATCGAGGATTCCAAGATTTAGCAAATTAGTTTCCAGCATCCGCCCAGGTAGAAATTCAATCGAAAAGTAATAAGCAATTTTTTGCTTGTCTTCTACTAATTTGTTTCGTCGCTCCAACCACATAGGAGTGATGTATTTGCGAATTGTACGTGCTAAGGTTTGAAACAGTTCTGCCGGAGTGGCATCTTCTACTTTAATCAATTGTTCTTCATGCAAAATATCCTTAAAATCATGAAGAAACTGCTCTTTTGTTAGTTTCATTTCTTAACGGCAAACTCCTTTCTATCAATAAAGAGATTGGTACAAATGACTGTAAGCTTGGCTAGCTGTATCCCATGAAAAATCGCGTTCCATAGCCTGTCTTTGAAGGTTATACCATGTATCTTTATCATTGTGGTATACGTCAATAGCCATGTCAAATGTCCATTTCAGCCAGTAACCTGAGAAATTATTAAAGCTAAATCCAGTTCCTGTTCCTTCATAAGCATTGTAGGGTTGAACGGTGTCACGAAGACCACCAACTTCATGTACAAGTGGCAATGTTCCATAACGCATGGCCATCATTTGGGACAATCCACACGGCTCAAAGCGACTCGGCATCAAGAACATATCACAAGCTGCATAAATTTCTTGGGCTAATTTCACATCAAAAGTGATATTAGCGGATAATTTTTCTGGATAAGCTTGACCAAACCAAGCAAATGATTGCTCAAAAGATGGGTCTCCTGTTCCTAAAAGGATAATTTGTACATCATCTTGTAGTAAATTGTGTAATTGATCCACAACTAAATCAAAACCTTTTTGCCGAGTCAAACGTGATACAATCCCTACTAAAGGTACATCATCTCGAACAGGTAGACCAACTTTTTCCTGCAACGCACGCTTATTAGCAAGTTTGCCAGATAAATCATCTTTATTAAAATGATGATCCAGTAACGCATCTGTTTCTGGATTATAAATATCTGTATCGATTCCATTGACAATACCTGAGACTTTACCCGACTCCATCCGCAAAATTTGATCCAAACCGCAACCGAACTCTGGTGTCATAATTTCATGTGCATAACTTGGTGATACAGTTGTTACACGATCTGCATATAAAATCCCTGCTTTCATCCAGTTGAGGCAGTCATTCCAACGCAATGTTCCATCTGCATAGCGCTCATAACCCACTCCGAATAAATCCCAGAGCATGCCATCCGAAAATTGCCCTTGAAATTCTAAATTATGAATGGTTAAAACAGTCCGAATACCATGATAAGCCTGAATCCAATGGTATTTTTCTTTCACCAAAAATGGAATCATCGCTGTATGATAATCATGCACATGGAGAACATCTGGAATAAAATCCACTCGCTCCATTAACTCAACAGCTGCCATTTGGAAATAGGCAAAGCGTTCGCCGTCATCAAAATCGCCATAAACATGTCCACGGAAGAAATAGTATTGATTGTCTATAAAGTAGAAGGTCACACCATTTAAAACGGTACGTTTCACGCCTACATATTGACCACGCCAACCGACCTTCACTTCAAAATGGAACAAGTCTTCCATTTGGTCGCCAAACTTTTTATCCACCATATCATAGTATGGAAGAATGACGCCCACTTCATGACCTGCCTTCACAAGAGATTTAGGGAGAGCGCCAATGACGTCTCCCAAACCTCCTGTTTTAGAAAAAGGTGCCCCTTCTGCTGCTACAAATAAAATTTTCATTGAATTCTATCCTCTGTTACTTTTTCACCTTTTTTAATGACAACTGGGTTATCAACTGTTCCTCGAATGGTCACATTCTCAGCAACCTCAACACCCTTATCTAAAATAGCATTTTCTACAACAGCATTTTCACCAATAAGGACACGTGGGAAGAGAATGCTGCTTTTAACACTACTTCCTTTGTTAACGCGGGTATTACGAGAAATGACAGAATCAATCACTTCTCCTTCCACGATACTACCAGAAGCGAATTGAGAATTTGAAACCTTAGAACCGACTGCATAATAAGTTGGCTCTTCATTTTTTACTTTAGTATAAATCTTTTGATTTGGGGAGAAAAGAGAATAGAATTTTTGCGAATCAAGCATATCAATATTGGCATTGAAGTACGAAGTGACAGAATGAATATTTGCTAAATAACCCGTATATTCATAAGCAAATGCTTTTTCCTGAGTAGCTAAATCACGTAAAACATAACGTAATTTTTGAGGAAATTCTTTTTGTGCTTCTATTTCTAACTTTTCAATCAGCCAAGGTGTATCCACAACAAAGATATCCGTTGACATGTTGTACAAATCCTGATCTTTTTTATCATCAAAAAGATGGTGATTTTTCACATGATCTGTTTCATCAATTTCCAAAACAGCGTTGACTTCGGAAATTTCTTCTTTTGGTAATTTTTTATAGACAACTGTAATCGGTTGATCAGTTGTACCATGTAAGTGGAAGACTTGGTTCAAGTCGATGTTCACCAAAACATCACAGTTCAATGCTACCGTTTGATCGCTGCCCGAACGTTTTAAGTAGGTCAATAATTGCTCGTAGTATTCTTTACCAACAGTAGAACTTTCTACGCGCGTATTATAAATACCAAGATAGTAGTGACTCAAAAGAGTAGACAGCCCCCATTCACGTCCAGAACGGATATGGTCAAAGACAGAACTAATATTATCTTGTTGGAAAATGCAAAAGACGCTCCGAATCCCTGCATTTGCTAAGCTGGATAATGGAAAGTCAATCAACCGATATTTCCCACCAAAAGGCAAGCTGGCAACTGGACGATGACTTGTCAAAGTAGACATATCATGAAATCCAACTGTATTTCCTAAAATTGCTGAATATTTATCAATCTTCATCTGATGGTACCCCCACTTTCTCATTGTATCCGATAACTTGTACTTCGTCTGTTCCATCAATTTCTACACCATCAGAAATGATAGCTCCTTCACCGATAATAGCACGTTTGATTTTTGCTCCTTGACCAATGATAGCTCCACTCATAACAACAGAATCTTCTACAACTGCATCTTTACGCACCTGAGCTTCCGTAGAAAGAATCGAATGTTTAACCGTGCCATCTACCAAACAGCCGTCCACAACCAAAGAATCTTCAACATGAGCGTTCTCTCCAAGGAAGTTTGGTGGGGAAATCAAGTTCCGTGAGTAAATTTTCCATTGACGATCACGGCTATCTAAGGCATTATTGGGATCGATATATTCCATATTAGCTTCCCAGAGAGATTCAATCGTTCCAACATCTTTCCAATATCCCTTAAATTCATAAGCATAGACACTTTCGCCGGATTCAAGATAATTTGGAATAACATTCTTACCGAAGTCAGACATATCTACATTGCTCTTTTCAGCAGCTACCAGCATAGTACGCAGGCGTTTCCAGTCAAAGATATAAATTCCCATAGAAGCTTTTGTAGACTTAGGTTCAGCCGGTTTTTCTTCAAATTCGACAATGCGGTTATTGGCATCTGTATTCATAATACCAAAACGACTGGCTTCTTTCAGAGGGACATCTAGAACAGCCACTGTTAAGCTGGCATTGTTATCTTTATGAGACTGAAGCATATCATCATAATCCATTTTGTAAATGTGATCACCAGACAAAATCAAGACATATTCAGGATTGATAGTATCAATATAATCAATGTTTTGATAAATCGCATGGCTCGTTCCTTCAAACCAACGATTTCCTTCACTTGCTGAGTAAGGCTGGAGAATGGATACTCCTGTATTAATGCCGTCAAGTCCCCAACTAGAGCCATTCCCAATATGACTATTCAAAGCTAATGGTTGATATTGAGTAATGACACCAACATTATGAATCCCTGAATTCGCACAATTGGACAAAGCAAAGTCAATGATACGGTAACGTCCACCAAATTGTACTGCTGGTTTGGCAATACTTTGAGTGAGTTTTCCAAGACGCGTTCCTTGCCCACCGGCAAGAATCAAAGCTAGCATTTCATTCTTCATTTGTTACTCCTTTTTGGACTTTTTACTTACATTTGCTGATTTCACACGACGTTTAATCTTCCAAATACTTGCCCCTAATGCTGGCAAAGTAAAGGTCAACGTCTGAGGATAATCCTTCCACAAGCCTTCTTGAGACTGAACCGTTTGATTGTGCTCTTTCCACACACCTCCCCATTCTTCTAATTCCGTATTCCAAATTTCTTCATATATGGCTGCTACCGGAACACCAATGGTAAAGTCTTTGCGCTCTACCGGAGCCATATTAAAGACGCAAACTAACATATCTCCCTTGTCATTTTTCCGAATAAAGGAAAGCACACTTTGATCTGTATTATCCGCATCAATAATCTCTAAACCGTCCCAACTCAAGTCATTTTCCCATAAAACACGATTTTCTTTATAAAGCTGATTGAGCTGAGAAGTGAAATGCTGCATCTTGGCATTCATATCATCAGCCAAATCACGCCATTCCAAAGATTCTTCGCATTTCCACTCTAAGAATTGTCCCCATTCACTACCCATGAAAAGTAATTTCTTACCTGGGTGACACATTTGATATGTATAGAGATTTCGCAGACCAGCAAATTGATTGTAGCGGTCTCCCCACATCTTATGCATGAGGCTCTTCTTACCATGCACCACTTCGTCATGAGAGAATGGCAGTAAGAAATTTTCAGAGAAAGCATACATAAAACTAAAGGTTACTAGATTAAAATCATACTTGCGGTAAATTGGGTCTTCTTCGTAGAAGCGCAGAATGTCATTCATCCAGCCCATGTTCCACTTGTAGTCAAATCCAAGACCACCCATTTCTGCCATACCTGTAATCTTTGTATCACTCGTGCTTTCCTCTGCAATCATCATGACATCTGGATGAGCCAGTTTGATAACCGTGTTCAAGCGTTGAAGGAAGTAATAGCCTTCGTAGTTGCGATTGCCCCCGTCAATATTTGGTTGCCATGGACCACTATCATAATCTAGGTAGAGCATGTTGCTAACAGCATCCACGCGGATTCCGTCTAAGTGATAAAAGTCAATCCAAAACTTGATACTAGAAATCAAGAAAGACTGCACTTCATTCTTTCCTAAGTCAAAATTGAGAGCGCCCCAGCCGTAATTATGGGCACGGTCATGATCCTGATATTCAAACGTAGGTGTACCGTCATAATAAGCCAAGGCATCATCATTGATAGTAAAATGACCCGGCACCCAGTCAACAATAACTCCGATATTATTGACATGACATTCTTCAACAAAATCACGAAACTCTTCAGGCGTTCCATACGTGTGCTCAAGTGCAAAATATCCCATTAGCTGATAACCCCAGCTCAATCCAAGTGGATGCGCCATTAGTGGCATGAATTCCACATGAGTATAATTCATTTTAACCAAATAAGGAATCAGTTCATCTTTTAATTGAGCAAATGAATACGGGCTACCATCCTCATTTTTCTTCCAGGAACCTGCATGAGCTTCGTAAATATTCACTGGACGTGAGAAAAATCCCCAACGTTTTCTGCGAGCTAACCATAGACCATCTTTCCATTTCTTTTCTGGAATCGTCCGAATTACTGCACCTGTACCAGGACGTTTTTCAAAATAAACTGCCAGCGGATCAATTTTCAAAATTTCTTGCCCGCTACTTCGTTTGATGTTGTATTTGTAAATGTCTCCTTCCTTAGGTAAATCCGTAAACACTTCCCATACGCCACCTTCATTACGTGCCATAGGGATTTGATTTTCATACCAGTCGGTAAAGTCTCCAATCAGATGCACACTCTGAGCATTCGGTGCCCATACACGAAATGTATAGCCACTTTGCCCATCTACTTCATCTTGATGAGCCCCCAAATAGTGCTGCAAATGGAAATTTTCACCTGTGGTAAAAGTTCTCAATGCTTCTTGTCTATCCATTTTTTCACCTCGTTTTGTAAGCGTTTTCTATGATTCTATTTTACTATTTTTCCTATTGCTTTTCAAGTAAATTTCCATTATTATTACAAAAAATTCTCAAAACCGAACATTTCTTCAAATAATGCCCACTATTAGCAAAAATAACTAGATTTTGTTAAAATTTTAAACTTTTCATTCCATTCCTACTAAATAGTCGATAAAAGAGTAAACTTTTTTAAATGAAAATTTTCATAAAGGTCTAGACAGCTTTACAAAAAAGGCCACACAAAGTCGCCTTTTGATTTAGTTTATAAGATTGAATTGCAACAACAGGATATAATTTCAAATATCATTCCTCCATCGTCTGGTTACATACTAGTTTACCGTATTTTTCTGAAATTTTCAATAACTCTTTCTAAAAAACCAGCTAATTTGTGAACTTTTTTATTTTTTTACAACTCAAATATTCGGAAATAGAGGATTCTATTTTTGTAAAAAAGAATTGGGAGCATTCATCAGCCCAATTCTCTAAAAATCTTATCTAGTCTACTTTTACTACTTGAAGTTGAACTCCGCCTAGCAGCACTAGATATTTTTCTATTTTTTCAATACCATACGAACGACGAAGAGCTTCAGCATAAAGTGATAATTGTGCTTGATAGCGATCCACTAATTCACTTGGATTTGTATATTGATCTGTCTTATAATCAAAGAGAATGATTCGGTCCGTCAACAGTAGATAACCGTCCAAAATTCCACGTACTACAAAATCCTGTCCGCTCGCTTGATCTTGCTTTAACATAGCAAAAGGAGCTTCACGATAAACTTTATCCGCCTGCTTCAAGAGCAGTTGACCAAGCTCTGTCTCAAAGAAACCAGCTATCTTTTGCAAATCAATCTTCTTTTTAACACTTTCTTCTGCCTGAACCTGTTTTAAAACTTTTCTCAAAATAACTATCGTAGGGGCTTGATCCAAAGGAATACGCTGCATCAGTTCATGGATAGCACTACCGATTTGCGCTCCTGTAACAGGGGCTTTTTTAGCAAAGTCTGGTAGTTCAAAAGAAGTTTTTCCAATAAAATCTGGAGTTTTTTTCTCCATAATTTCAACGCCGTCTGTATCCATGACCGGTTCATAAAATTTCTTGATTTGGCTCGGTGTCCGAACACTTGGCAAATGGATGGCAGCTCGATACTGAGTATTTAGCCTGTCCACATTTTCCAAAATATCCAAAGCCCTGCGAATATCCTCAGACTGGCGATTGTGCGCTAAGTTCTCCTCGACAATCCGTTCCTTCAGCTTTAGCTGACCTATTTTCTCACTTGTTAAATTGCTATCCGTCACAAATCGGGTTGAAAAGGTTAAGTCATCATTCTTAAAGACGGTTTGCAAAGCCCAAATCCAGTCTTGAAAACTTGTCATAGTTCGCCTAATGGAGGCTGCTAAACGACCATTTTCAGGAGCAGGGAAGGTCTTTTTCTCCAAGCTTTCTTGACGACCTTTGCCAACCAGATATAGCTTTTTTTCTGCCCGCGTCATAGCAACATAGAGCAGACGCATTTGCTCAGAAATACTCGCCAAATGAATCTCACGCTCATTTTGCACATAAGGAAGAGTATCGATAGACAAACGAACATGATTAGGCGCCAACTTATCAGTTACATCTACCGCTACGTCCGCGACATACTTGATACCGACGCCATTTTGACGACTGAGAATCAAGGCAGAGCTGCTATCCTTACGATTGAAGGCTTTATCCGTATTAAGCAAAAATACATATTTAAATTCCAAACCTTTGCTCTTATGAACTGTCATCAAGCGGACTGCATGCTTCGGAGCCGCAACGACGACACTCGCCAAATCGTTCTGTGTTTCCAATATTTTGTCAATCATCCCAATAAAACGAGATAGACCTTTAAAGCTCATCTTTTCGTAGTCATTTGCTCGCAAAGTAAGAGCGTAGAGATTCGCTTGACGCCCTGCGCCATTTGGTAGGGCTCCTACATAGTCATAATAAAAGCGGTCTTGATAGATTTTCCAAAGCAAATCATAGAGCGAATTTATTTTTGCAAACTCTCGCCAATCTAGCAGTATTTCTTGAAACTGCTGGATTTTCTTTAAAAGAGGAGGTGTGATGAGTTCGGGATGTTGGCCGTGTCCACTCAAAGTGTTTTTCAATTTCTCATAGAGATTTTCTTGATGAGTAACATAAGTAGCTTCTGTCACCTTTTTTTGCAAGGCCAAACGAGCCAATTCATCCTCAGTAAAGGTGAACATTGGTGACTTTAAGAGCGCCACTAAAGCGTAATCATTGAGCGGATTGTTAATCGTACGCAACGTATCCAACATCACCATGACTTCTACAGACTGAAGGTAATTGTCCTCGCCACCGTCGGAAACGACTGGGATACCGTATTTGGCAAACTCAGATAAAATCACATCGTTGCGCGTCCGCGAAGCCGTTAGCAATGTCATATCTTCAAATGGGACATTTTCCTCATTGTGCAGACGGATAATTTCCTTAATGACCAGCGCTACTTCTCCTGCAGAAACAGAAGAAACATCCTTGTCATTCTCCTCATTATCCGTCTCAAGCGTTCCGTCATAAATGAGAAATTCCGTCTGATATTGTGGATTTGGTGCTTTTTTAGCAGGATTTCCAGCTACCAGATAATGCGTTTCATTATAATCAATTTCTCCCACTTCCTCATCCATGAGACGTTTGAAAACATCATTCGTGGCTTCCAAGACTTCCACATGACTGCGGAAATTTTCCTTCAAAACAATCAATTTCCCTTGCTGGCTATCGTCTTGATAGGTTTTAAATTTCTTATTAAAAATCTGCGGATCAGCCTGACGAAAACGATAAATAGACTGCTTAATATCCCCCACCATAAAGCGATTACCCCCATTTGATAACAGTTCTAGCATCCGCTCTTGCGTGTGGTTGGTATCTTGATACTCATCCACCATGACTTCATGGTATTTTGTCCGATAAAAGTGGCGCACATCAGGAAATTCTTCTAAAATCTGAATGGCAAAATGACTGATATCTGCAAATTCAAACGTATTTTCTTCTTTTTTCCGTTGTAGATAGCTTGTCACAAACGATTTCATAAATTGCTGCAAGACAAGCAAGATTTCCTTGGCTTCCTCATGATAGGTCACTTGAAATTCAAAGCGATAAAATTGATCTGCCAAATCTCGTAAAACTTGAATTTTTTCTTTGCGTTTTTCGTTATAGGCGTTAATAATTTCTTTTAATTCTTCTTTTCGTCCGCTGTTCGTCAAGGCTTTTCCATTGCTGGCACGCGATATTTCTACAATGTTATTGAGCGTTGTGAGATAGGCTTCCTCAGAGGAATGCCCTTGTAAACTTGCCAGACAATCAAGCACACGCTGCACATTTTCAAGGTATTTTGCTTTGGGAAATTCCTTGGCTTCATTCGCCAAATGATACTGGAAAAATTCTTCTAGGTCAAAAAGGGCTTCTTTTGTTTGTGCTAAAAGTTGCGCTTTTTCTTCTTGGAAATCCGCATGAGCGTAAGCTTTCAAGAAATCTTGTTCTAAGTATTCGATTGGGCTACTGGTGGATTGCAAAAAAGCATAAATCTTATAAACCTGCTCTCGAAAACCAAGCAAATCTTTCCTCTGACCTGTAAAATTTTTGACTAATTTTTTAAACAAAGTTGCCTGATCAGATTGATAGAAGTCTTCAAAAACTTGCTCAAAAACTTCGTTTTGTAGCAATAACTGCTCACTCGCATTTTGCAAAATGCGAAAATTTGGCGCCAATTCTAGGAGATAACCATATTTATTGAGGACCTTTTGGGTAAAAGAGTCCATGGTTCCAATGTCGGCATTCGGAATATCGGCTAATTGCTGCGCCAAGTGCTGTTTGAGCTCCTCATCATCTGTTGCCTTCAAGACCTTGGATAACTCTTTCTCCAAGCGCTCTTTTAATTCACTGGCTGCTTTAACGGTAAAAGTCGAAATGAAGAGCTGGTCAATGCGAACTCCCCGCAGAATTTGGTCAATAATCCGCTGCACCATAACAAAGGTTTTTCCTGAGCCTGCAGAAGCAGATACAAGGATATTTTGACCGGAGGAGTAAATGGCTTCGATTTGCTCTGGTGTACGTTTTTGAGCTTTGTCAGACTGTGCTTCTTGATCCTGCAAAGCACGAATCTCTGCTTGACTCAAAAATGGAATTTGCTTCATTTTTCTAACTCCTCCTTCATCTTTTCTATCCATGCTTGACGTTTTTTTTCACCTGTCGGATGGCTATCTAACTTAACCAAACGGCGAGCGCTAGAGAGGTGAAGGTTCGCTTCAAATCCCGTAATGGACTTGTACTGCTCCACAAAAGGTGCAATACTTTTGCCATTCTCCGTATAAGGATTGATGTAAAAATGCCCTGCCAAAATCTGCTCAGCAGCACGGCGATACAAGAGTGCATTATAAGCCAACAATGTCTCCAATTCCTCTTGACTCAACAGATTCACTTTCTTTTTATCATACAAACCATTCAGCTGACGAGCCTGATCAGACAAGAACAGACCTTTGTATTCTAGGTTCTTCATTGCTTCTTTGACAGCGTCGCCTTGCGACTTCGTCTTGGCTAAAGGCACAAGTGGATTGGTCATCTGCAGATACATAGCACCAAAAGCATGCGCTTCTTCATTCATCCACGACTCTTGTTTCAAAGCTGCTAGATAGGTAGGTAATTGAGAATTTAAGCCATTGAAAAATTTTTGAAAATCAAAATTCGTATCGCTTGATTTATAGTCAACAACGCCTAGACTGCCATCTATCTTCAAACGGTCAATCCGGTCAACTTTCCCTCGAATTTGAAGGTTGCGTCCGTCTGACAAGATTAGAACATTTGTTTCTTCTTGACCGAAAACAGCTTCTTCTTGAATGGTTTCTACTAAATCATTTCTTTCTAGAACACGCCCTGTCGCACGCGCTGTGTCCAGCAAGACTTCGTGAGCAAACAAGGCTTCTGCATTTTCTGTATAAAGAGTTTTAAATTCTGCCTCCTGACTGGTTTCTTGAATGGCTTTTTCTAGGCGATTATCAAATGGCTCACTAGACTGCTCTTGCATGACTTTTTCAAACACACGATGCAGAAAATTTCCATGGCTGCGCGCATCTGGGTGAATCGTCATTTCTTCCTGCAAAGCCAAGACATACTTCAAAAAATAAGCATATTGATTGCGGTAGAATTCTGTCAAAGCTGAAGCCGACAGTAGAAATGCCTGATGAGGCGGATAAAGAGCTTGCAAAGTCTGTTCTGACAAAGTTTCTGTTGTAAGGCTTGACGTTACATTAGGAATCGAGATGCCTTCGCTTTCCAATTTTTTGCGCAGAACCCGCACAGCTACTGACCAAAAAGTCTGCTCTTTCTCCGTCAGAGAACACTCCCGATCAATATCCCCTTGATTTAACTCAATAACCCTCGCCAACA
The DNA here is from genome assembly GCF_001839535.1 of Streptococcus sp. HMSC36C04. NCBI lineage: Bacteria > Bacillati > Bacillota > Bacilli > Lactobacillales > Streptococcaceae > Streptococcus > Streptococcus sp. HMSC36C04. The sequence continues at coordinate 66,965 of NZ_KV841606.1, forward strand.
GAGCTCGATAAGTTCCAATATCATCACTTGTTGCCTGCGGACGCTTCACTTCAATCGGCAGCTCAATTGGTCGTTCATGCAATTCTAACAAATATGGAGAAATGTTGTTCTCTATTTCATTGACAATCTGAGGAGTAGAGAGCACCAACCTCTCCGTTGCAGCATTCAGAAGTGACAAGGCGACAAAACGATTTTTCTGGAGATTTTCCTGAGCAGCAATCAGCAACTCCGAATGCTCATCAGTTGCTTCATTTAATCGTAATCGGTCTTCATCTGACAAGAGGCTCTTGTTTTGCGCAATTTTTGGAAAATAGTCTTGAGTCAAACCAACAGCATAGACAAAAGGACTTGACAAAGGCTCGATCAAATCATAAGACTGAACGGTCACAACGTCTACTGTTGCTGGAATAGTCCGATAATTGGATAACAGCATTCCTGACTGCACTAAAGCCAAAAAATCATCTAGCTTGACCTTATTAGCTGAAAAGACACTAGCAAATTGTTCCAAAACATGACAAAAAGCCTTCCAGACTTCTTCTTGTCTTTCTTGGTCTTGCAGGTTCGTAAAATCTACTAAAGAAGCAAAATTCTGAGAAAAAGCAATCTCTGTCAAAAAGTGATGAAATTTCTGAAGCAGACCTGTCGCTGTTTGACTGCGAGATTTGAAAAATTCCAAGAGCGGAGTGACTATTTTTTTTCTTAATTGATTGATGTGAATCAAGTCAAATTTTTGATGCTGATTGTGAGTAAAATCTTTAGAAAATTTACTAATCCCTTTTACATCCGCAAAGCGAATATATTGCTCAAACAAATCCAGCTCTTCTTGCGTTAAACGACCATAAAGACCTGTCTTCACAAGATTGAGCAAATCCTTCGTCCGAAAATTATAGCGTTTCAAACGCACTAAAGATTCGATAAATTGCACCAAAGGGTGATGTGCCATAGACTCGCTTCGCCCCAGATAAAAGGGAATCTGATACTGATCAAAAATCGTCTTTAACTGCAAACGATAGGCTTCTACATCTCCCAAAAGAACGCGAATATCCTTGTAGCGAGCACCGTCATGAACTCGCTGGCGAATGCTCTTTGCCACATATTCCAGTTCTTCTTTTTGATTGACAGTCGACCAAATCTGTACATGCGAGCGGTCTTGCTCCGTCAATTCCAACTCAACATCTGAGAAATCATAGCGGCTTTCTAGCAGTTTTGAAATCTTTCCAAAAGCATCATCTGGCTGTATTGACGGTCTATATTCAGGTTTTACCTTATATTTATCTGCCAAATGGCGCAAGAAATCCACGCTAGCCTGATAGAGATTGCCCTCTCGAAAAGTCGCACGATAAGCTTTTTCACTTGCATAAGCACCAATGACGATTTCCACACCTTTACGATGTAGCAGCTCTACCAAATAAGCTTCCTCAGCAGAAAACCGTGTAAAACCGTCAATGACCAAAGCCAATCCTTGCAATTCTTTATCTACATCAGCTGCTATAATGTGATTGGCAAAGGCCATGATATTTGACTCAGAAGTAAATTCACTCTGATTCAGCTGATGCATAACAGCTTGTAAAATCTTGATTAAATCTGCTTTTTTCTCGTCTTCATCCAGATAGTCCAAGTCTGCAACAGTCATTTGAGCTTCTTGCAACTCATGATAAAGCTCAACCAATTGCTGAATAAACTGCGCATCCGTCCGAATGCCGCCGTACACCTGCAAATCATGCTCTTCCATTTCAGATAAGACCTTATAAAAGAGCATTCCCAAACCAATATCGTCTAATGGTCTGCCTTGCTGCACATCATTGAGGACAAAATAACGCGCCATCTGCGCAAAACGTGTCACCGTAATGGCAAATGAAGCACGGTTTTCTAAAAGACGCAAAACGGCTCTTTCCTTTTCAAATGAAAGAGAGTTGGGTGCAATATAAAACACGCGCTTGCCTGCTTGTGCTAAACGCTCTGCTTCTTCTGTTAGAATGTTTGTTAAGGGATTGCGAATATCCGTATAAAGTAATTTCATGAGCATCCTTTTTGTCAAAATATAGTCCTATTATATCATTTTTAAAGTTTTTCAACAGCGATTGACTACATACCTTTTCAAGAAAAAAAATCCCCACAAGAATACTTGTGGAGAACGATTTTTAATGATAAGCTAAAGCTTTTTTGAAGCTCTTCCAAATGCCAATGTCATCTGTTTGTAAAATTAAACTGGAGTAAATCCGACCGATATAAACTGTCATTCCTAAGGTAAAGACAAAGGCAATGGCAAATGAAATCCAAGCTTCTAGCCCATTTGCATAACCGTTAATGGCACGGAAGGGCATAAAGAAGGTCGAAATAAACGGAATATAAGAACCAACTTTCAACAAGATCGTGTCACCAGCGTTTCCAAGAGCCGTCACTCCCAAAAATCCCAAAATAATCAGCATCACAACAGGCTGAACAGCTTTCCCAACGTCTTCAATCCTCGTTACCATTGAGCCTAAAAAGGCAGATAAAACCACAAACATAAAGACACTCAAGGTGATGAAAGCAATGGTATTAAAGGAAATTGCCTCTCCCAAATGCTTCATCAGATTTGGATTGGCATCTAAGAATTCTTTTACAAAAGAAATCTGGTCTGAAAAAGCAAGCAACAGCACAGCGCCGATTACATAAATACCCACATGGGTCAAGATAACTGCAAAAATTCCAGCCATTCGACCATAAAAATATTCAGATGCCTTGATACTGGAGAAAATAACCTCCATAATCTTCGTCCCTTTTTCGCTTGCAATTTCTTGAGCAGTGGAGCTTGTATAGACAAGGAGAATCATGTAAAGCATAAAACCAATTGCTGTTGCGACAATCGTTTGAGTGGCCTTCTTCGCTTCTTTCTTCTCATCAATCTTTTCTTTGAAATCAATAGCTCTTGAAAGTAGCTTCACTTGATTAGCTGATAAATTAGCTTGGCTAATATTTGCAACCTGTTGCAACTGCATCAGTTTCTGTGTAATTTCAATTTTTGTAGCACTACTCATGCTCGTATCTGCAAAATAAGTTGCCTTGATTTGCCCCTCTGCTTCTGATACTAGCAAATATCCACCAACATCGCCATCTTTTACAGCTTTCTTAGCTGTTGCTTCATCTTTATAATTGATATCCAGATTCTTAGTATCTTTCAAAACTTCCTTCACTTGAACATTGTTTGATACAACTGCGACCCGACTAGAATTACTGCTTGACATAGAAGAAAGGTAGCCAACACCTAAACTCAATCCTACAAAGATAAAAGGGGATATGACCATAAAGACAAAACTCCATGACTTGACATGACGAAGATAGGTTTCTTTGATAACAATTAAAGTCTGTTTCATACTTCCACCCCTGATTCTAACTTAAAGATTTCATCAATTGTTGGAGCTTGTTGGTCAAAAGTTTCAATATATTGTCCTTTAGTCAGCAAGTCAAACAATTCCTTACCAGCCGCTTCGTCATCTAAGACTAAACGCCATGTTCCTTGATTGGTTAGGCTGGCTTTCGTCACATGAGGAAGTGCTTCTAATTCCGTTTGAGACAGCGAGCTAGACACAAACAGACGTGTTTTGCCATATTGATTACGAACTTCCTGCACGCTGCCATCCAAAATGACTTTCCCATCACGAATCATGACAACATCATCACACAATTCTTCCACATTGGTCATCACATGGTCAGAGAAAATAATGGTTGCTCCTCGCTCTTTTTCCTCAATAATGACTTGTTTCAAAATCTCGGTATTGACAGGATCCAAACCACTAAATGGCTCGTCTAGGATAATCAAATTTGGCTCATGCAAAAGTGTGATAATCAACTGCACTTTTTGTTGATTCCCTTTGGACAAGCTCTTGATTTTATCAGTCACTTTTCCTTTGACTTGCAAGCGCTCCATCCACTGAGGCAATTTTTCTTTCACAACCGCATTTGGCACTCCCTTTAAATTTGCCAAATACCGCACTTGCTCATAAACGGTTAACTTAGGCATCAGACTTCGCTCTTCTGGCAAATAACCAATTTTCCGATAGGTCTCCTGAGAAATCGGTTGCTTATCAAATGTAATGTTTCCGCTGTATTCTAAAAAACGCAGAATACTGTGGAAAATCGTTGTTTTCCCAGCACCGTTCTTTCCGATCAGACCGAGGATTTGTCCTGATTCAGCCCTGAAATCAACACCAAATAGTACTTGTTTTTGCCCAAAACTTTTTTCTAACTTCTGAATTTCAAGCATCCTAAACCTCCTAAAATTCTAAGCTCACTATATGTATATATACAATCTCTATATTTAATAGTATAACATTTTGAAAGCGTATTTTCAAGTTTTTGTGTAAAATTTCCTTATTTTCTACAGCAAAAAGAGAGCCATCAACAATTGCCCACAGTGCGACTGCCTCTCACTCTCTTGCCTTGATTCTATTTGTAATTTTCTAAGCCTTAAAGGCATCTACCAGTACTTGAAATTCTTCATTGGAGAGCGTAATCCCTTTCCCCATTTTTGTATGGTCAGGACTCCAACTACGAATATCGTATTTGGCTGGCGCACCATTGAAGCTCACACGATTCAGCTCTTTCGTCCAGCCTTTATCATTTTCTGACAACACCAATAACTTTTCTTCTATCTCAAATTTGAATTCTGACATTTTTGTCTCCTTTTTCTTCTTTCTTGATTTATTCGTAAAAAATTTACTTTTTTAGCGAGTTTGTTATATAATATATTGTAACAAGTTATGGAGAATTTAGCTATGAAAAAATTTCTCGAAATGATTTTAGAGCGCGCAAGTGAATTTATCAATTACAAAAAGGATACACAAGAGGTAGAGGAAGACAACGCCAATATTTTGCAGACGATTGAAATAGCTTTGCAAAAAAAATCAGGTGTGCATGTCATTTTTTCAGATAAAAGTTTTACTGGTGATATTGTCAAATATGACAAAGAGCGCCAGCAATTGATTGTTAAAAACTTCCAGAAAAGTATGTCAACGATTATTCGTATTTCAGATATTAAGCGGATTCGTCTGGTTCCAAATACTATCAGAGAAGCGCAAAAAAGAAATTCCAACCTCAGCTAGGAGATTGGAATTCTTTTATTCAAATAAGCTGTAATAATCCGCAATCGTCATTTTCGCTTTCTCTTCTTGATGTAAATCTTGGATAATTTGTCCGTCTTTCATGACAATCAAGCGATTTCCGTATTTGAGAGCATCTTCCATATGGTGGGTAATCATGAGAGCAGTCAGTTGGTCACGATTCACAAATTCTTCTGTCAGACTCATCAATGCCACACTGGTTTTGGGGTCAAGCGCTGCTGTATGTTCATCCAAAAGCAACAGCTCAGGGCGTTTGAGAGTCGCCATTAAAAGACTCAAAGCCTGTCTTTGCCCACCCGAGAGAAATTCAATCGGTGTGTCCAAATGTTTTTCTAAGCCATTGCCGATTTTGTCTATTGTCTCCTGAAATTCTTTGCGATAATGGCTCAGACAACGTGGCACCAGACGGCGTTTTTCACCACGAAATTTAGCAATCAATAGATTTTCTGCCACCGTCATGCGCGGAGCTGTTCCCATTTTTGGGTCTTGAAAAACGCGTGACAGATACTTAGCCCGTTTTTCTGGTGAATAATTGGTCACATTTTCACCTAGAATATAAATGCTGCCACTCGTCAATGGTAATGTTCCTGCAATGACATTGAAAAGCGTGGATTTCCCTGCCCCATTTCCGCCTAAAATCGTAATGAAGTCATGCTCAAAAATATCCAGTGAAACATCATTTAAAATAACTTTTTCTTCCTCAATACCTGTGTTGACAATTTTTGTCGCGTTTTTTAATTCTACAATTGCTGTCATTTGCTTAACTTGACTCCTTTAAAGAATTTATTTTTGAAAGTCGGAATCATGAGACAAATTGCCAAGATAACCGCACTATAAAGGCGAAGATAGCTGGTATTAAAGCCAAGCGCAATCACGCCCCAAATCAGGAATTGATAGAAAATAGAGCCGACAACAATCGTCAATAGGCGTTCTGCCAATGTCAGGCTGGTAAAAAGCACCTCTCCGATAATGAGACTGGCAAGCCCCACAACAATGACACCAATCCCGCGCGAGACATCCGCATAACCTTCCTGCTGGGCAATAAGGGCACCAGCTAGGGCAATGACACCATTAGACAGCACCAGACCCATTAACTCCATTCGTCCTGTGTGAATGCCAAAACTCCTTGCCATATCAGGATTATCACCCGTGGCAATATAAGCTTGACCCAATTTTGTATCTAGGAAAAAAAGCAATGCTACAATTACCAAACTGACAAAAATCAATCCTGTCAGAAGATTGTTTAATTCGCCAGAAAACGGTAGAAAGTCCTGAATTTGCTTCGTTCCAAGAAGTCCAAGATTAGCCCGCCCCATTAACATAAGCATAATCGAATGGCAGGAAGTCATGACTAAAATTCCCGAAAGGAGAGTAGGAATTTTCCCCTTAGTATAGAGAAGCCCCGTTACCATGCCTGCCAGACAGCCAGCCAGAATGGCAACAGCAGTTGCCAGAAAAGGATTGATTCCCTTACTAATCAGCGTAACTGCTACTGCTCCGCCCAATGGAAAAGAGCCCTCTGTTGTCATATCAGGGAAGTTTAAAATGCGGAAGGTCATAAAAATCCCCAAGCCTAAAATAGCCCAAACAAGTCCTTGTGAGACAATTGAAAGTATCATACTGTTGTCCTAACCTTTAAAATATACTAGCTTTACTCAATGACTTGTCCTGCTTTTTTCAGAACATCATCTGGAATTGTTATTCCTAGCTGAGCAGCCACTTTTTTGTTCACAACTGATTTGCCAGTAGCAAAGATTTCAACAGCTGTGTCTGCTGGTTTAGCGCCCTTCAAAATTTTCGCCGTCATTTTTCCAGTCGCCACTCCAAGATCTTTTTGATCGACAACCACTGAACCCAGACCACCTTCTTCTACCATAGCTGTCGCACTTGGATAGATTGGTTTTTTAGCCGTTTGATTGCTGGAAACGACTGTTGAAAAAGCTGAAGCAATGGTGTTGTCAATTGGAATCCAAATAGCATCTACCTTTCCTGTCATCACATTCATGGTTGAAGCAATCTCATTGGTAGAAGGTACAGCATAAGGAAGCACTTTATAGCCTGCTTTTTCAGCCAAAGCTGTAAATTCTTCTACCTGCGTTTTTGAATTGTCTTCACTGCTTGAATAAAGGACGCCGATTGTTTTCACATTCGGTGTTAATTGTTTGATGAGCTCCAATTGCTGTTGAGCTGGGTTGTGGTCAGACACACCTGTAATGTTGCCTCCCGGCTTTTTCAAATCCTTTAGTAAATTCGCCCCAACTGGATCGGTCACTGCTCCCATGACGATTGGCTTGTCTTTCGTTACACTAGCCAAACCTTGAGCAGCAGGCGTTGCGATTCCAATCAGCACGTCATTGCCATTGGCAACTAATTGCTTGCTCATCGTTGCCACTTTACTTTGGTCACCTTCTGCATTCATAAAGTCAATTTTGATCTTCTTGCCTTTATAACCTTCTTGCGCCAATCCTTCTTGAATCCCTTTATAAATCAAATCAAGTGACGGATGACTGACATATTGCAGCACACCAACTTTTACTGTTTTGGTTGTATTGTTTGTCTTCGGTGCTTTCTCGCCATTTACACTAGAATAAATAATGCCTCCGACAACTAATACCACCAAAAGAGCAATCATTCCCATTAACCGTTTGTTTTTCATATCTGTTCTCCATTTCGTATTTTCTAATTTTTATTCAAGTAAAAGCCAGAGTCGCCATCGTTTCAACATATTTTTACCTCCATTAACGAGACTGAAACAATAAAAGAAAAACCCACACACAGTTCATCCTGTGTGAGGGCGTAAATCGCGGTGCCACCTCAATTATGGGAAAAATAATAGACTTATCCCACATCTCAATCTTGTCTAACAACAAGTTGCACTGTAAGGTGTGCTCACCGAATTTTTATCGTTTCAAATTCAACTTCTATCCATTAGCCCAATTTCATAAAACGCTGCTGCTTGTTTTCACCAACCACAAGCTCTCTGCCAACAACTATTTTATTACTTTTCTAATTTGATATTATTTTAGATGTTTCTGAAACAAATGTCAAGTGTTTTGTCAAACTTTTCTGACAATAATTTTCCAACCTTTTCTTGCTATTTTTTGTTATAATCTTCTTTAGTATCATTCAAGGAGAGAAAACCATGTCCTTTGACGGATTTTTTTTACACCACATGACAGAGGAATTGCGGCAACAGTTGCTATATGGTCGCATTCAAAAAATCAACCAACCTTTTGAGCAGGAATTAGTGCTGCAAATCCGCAGCAATCGGCAAAATCACAAATTGCTCTTGTCTGCTCACCCTGTTTTTAGTCGCATTCAACTAACCCGTACCGCCTTTGAAAATCCAGCAGTACCCACCACATTTATCATGGTTATGCGAAAATATCTACAAGGCGCTACAATTGAAAACATTTCACAAATCGAGAATGATCGAATTTTAGAAATTTCTGTCTCCAATAAAAATGAAATTGGAGATAGCGTGGCAGCAACTCTAGTCATCGAAATCATGGGTAAACACAGCAATATCATCTTAATGGACAAGGCAAGTAGTAATATCATTGAGGCCATTAAGCATGTTGGCTTCTCGCAGAATAGTTACCGCACGATTCTGCCGGGCTCGACCTATGTCGCTCCACCTCAAACAGGCAGTCGCAATCCGTTTACGATTTCTGACGAAAAGTTATTTGAAATTCTCCAGACAGAGGATTTATCAGCTCGTTCTTTACAAAAGCTGTTCCAAGGCTTGGGGCGCGATACAGCGACCGAGCTCAGTCAGCGCTTAACGAGTGAGAAACTAAAAACCTTCCGTGCTTTCTTTGCCAGTCCCACACAAGCTCATCTGACAACCAAATCCTTTGCGCCCATTCTTTTTGCGGATAGTCAAAAAGAATTTCCTAGTTTATCACAATTGTTAGATGCTTTCTATCAAGACAAGGCGGAACGCGACCGTGTTAATCAGCAAGCCAGTGAACTGATTCATCGAGTGGAGAATGAATTAGAAAAAAATCGCAAGAAATTAAAAAAACAAGAGCAGGAATTAGTCGCGACTGAAAATGCGGAGGAATTTCGCCAAAAAGGAGAGCTCCTCACTACTTTTTTGCACCAAGTTCCAAACAATCAAGACCAAGTAGAACTGGACAATTACTACACAAGCGAGAAAATTACTATTGTGTTGGATAAAGCTTTGACCCCTAACCAAAATGCTCAGCGCTATTTTAAGAAATACCAAAAGCTGAAAGAAGCGGTCAAGCATTTAACGGGACTGATTGAAGAAACTAAAGAAACCATTCAATATTTGGAGAGTGTGGAAACAGCTTTGTCGCAAGCTAATCTCACAGAAATTACAGAAATTCGAGAAGAGTTAATTCAGACCGGTTTTATTCGCCGACGCCAGCGTGAGAAAATTCAAAAACGAAAGAAACCAGAAAAATACTTGGCAACTGACGGTAAGACGATTATTTTGGTTGGTCGAAACAACTTGCAAAATGACGAGTTGACTTTTAAAATGGCTAAAAAAGAGGAGCTTTGGTTCCATGCAAAAGACATTCCCGGCAGCCACGTGGTCATCACAGGCAATCTGCAACCAAGTGATGAGGTCAAGACGGATGCTGCGGAGCTGGCTGCTTACTTTTCTAAGGCAAGACTGTCCAATCTCGTTCAGGTGGATATGATTGAAGTCAAAAAGCTCAATAAGCCAACCGGTGGCAAGCCCGGTTTTGTGACCTATACTGGACAAAAGACCCTGCGGGTCACTCCCGATGAAGCCAAAATCAAATCTATGAAAATGTAAAGATGTCCGCTAATCGGCACCTTTTTCTGACAACTCTTCGTACGTCTGACCCTCGGACGGAGTGAAGCACTTTTCTGACAATCTATCCGACCCTCAGACGGAGTGAATCACTTTTCTGACAAACTATCCGACCCTCAGACGGAGTGAACCAGTTCTTAGATAGGTCGTCGACGTGGGCGGCAGTTTAAACTAATTCCCATTCTCTCCGTCGACCGAGACGACAGATTAAACCAGTTCTCATTCTCTCCGTCGACCGAGGCGACAGCTTAAACCAATTCCTATCACTCCGTCGACCAGGACGACAGATTAAACCAAGTCTCGTTCACTTCTTCGACCGGGGCGACAGTTTAAACTAATTCCCATTCTCTCCATCGACCGGGGCGACAGGCTAACCCAAGTCTCATTCTCTCCGTCGATCGGGGCGACAGACCTAAAAAAGGTTGGAAACTGAATTCCAACCTTTGTATTCTATTTCAGACTATTTAAGGTGTATGTAAGTCTCTTAAACCTACCCCGCCGCCTTTTATTCCGATTTCTCAATATCTTCCTTTAGCTCTGCCACATTCAATTTGGCAGAGAGAAACTCTTGGTCTTGAACAGGAAAACGCTGCTCCAATGCTGCAATCGTTCCGATTTCAACCTCTCCATTTTTCATGACAAAATCCATGACATGTCCGCCGAATTGGTGGTCATCAGATAGAAAATGAAGATGAAAACCAGCTACGCTGACACCGTGAAACAGCTCTGGCGTCCAAAAGCCAACGATTGTTCCCGAAATGTGTTCTACCTGGTACTCAGGCTGATGAGCTGCGATTTCTGCGAACTTCTTTCCCGGAGAGGTTTTTGGAGCCATGCGCACGTGCATGCTGCTAAATTCACCATGAATCTTGATTGAGTGAAAAAGATTTTCCCCGACATAGCTAGCTTCTATGCGCTTCTTCAACGCTTCATCACTTAGCTCAACGTCCTGACGAAAACGCACTTCTGCTTGGTGGAAAGCCACTGCAGCATAAGGAACCGTCATATCTGTTGAAACCTCTATCACTTCAGGACTTGCTCCTATTCCCTTGGCTTGATAAGCCTTACCGTCAAGCACAATCAGCTCTCCGTCAATAGAGTCTAAAGTACCAATCCCTAAATCGCCATGTTGAAGCAATTCTTCAATCGTCATCGTCCCCTTGTAAAGCCCCGCCATCAAAGCCCCCAAAGTATTGTAGTGAAATAATGTTACAAGCTCTGCCATTTCTCCTCCTAGGCAATTTTTACTATCTTTCCTTGAAAAAACAGTGGAAAAACGAACTCTTTTAACAATTTCGAGTTCTTTCCCACTTCTTCTTTAATAAAACTCATCTGGTAAAATCGTTTCTCCCAGCGTGCTGCTGTCCTTGTAATCCACTGGCACATCAATGATAACCGGTCCATTTTCCTTTAAGGCTTTTTGGAGCAACTGTGTTAATTCTGCTGGAGATGTTGCTCGGAATCCTTTCGCACCAAAACTCTCTGCATATTTAACGAAATCAACAGCTCCGAAGTCTACTCCAGATGAACGACCGTATTTCATTTCTTCTTGGAATTCCACCATATTATAATGACCATCGTTCCAAATGAGATGAACAATTGGCAAGTGCAGGCGAACCGCTGTCTCTAGCTCCTGAGCCGAAAAGAGGAAGCCACCGTCTCCAGACACAGAAATAATCTTGGTGTTAGGACGAACCAAGGCTGCTGAAATTGCCCAAGGCAATGCTACACCTAGCGTTTGCATCCCATTTGAAAAAAGCAGATGCCTTGGTTCATAGCTCTTGAAATAACGTGCCATCCAAATATAATGCGTACCCACATCTACTGTAACTGTCATATCGTCTGTCGTATTTTCCTGCAAAACTTCGACAATATCCAGCGGGTGTAGGCAACCTTTTTCAATTTGGCTGCGGTCAAATTTCACATCACCGTCCATTTTATCTCGCAGCACTTGCAGATATTCCCGCGAGCCTTCTGGTAATTGATAGCCGTTAATCGCTGGCAGCAATAAATCCAAAGTATTTACAATATCTCCAATCAGCTCCCGCTCCGGTTGGAAGTAAGTATCAATCTCTGCTGGCTCTACGTCAATCACAATGACGCGGGCAGAAATTTCAGCATTCCAGTTGCGTGCTTCATACTCAATCGGATCATAGCCGATAGCGATGACTAGATCAGATTTTTTCAAGAGCATATCACCCGGCTGATTGCGAAACAGTCCGACACGTCCAAAGAACGTAGCTTCTTCCAATTCACGAGACACAATCCCAGCCCCTTGGAATGTTTCCACAACAGGCAACTGTACTTGCTCCAATAACTGACGAATAGAAGCCGTCACTTTGGCACTTGAAGCGCCATTCCCCAAGAGAAGAACGGGCAACACAGCATTTTTAATCGCTTGCGCTAGGTAGTTGATGTCAGCCACTGAACTAGAACCCAGTTGCGGATCCGTCAACGGTTTAATAGCCTTCACACGAACCTGACTATCCACCACATCCTGTGGAATGGAGATAAAACTTGCCCCCGGCATTCCTGACTTGGCATGACGATAAGCATTGGCAATAATTTCTGAAAGAGTATTGCCATCTTGCACTTCGACAGAATACTTGGTAATCGGCTTAAACAGTGCAGCATTATCCATGGACTGATGTGCACGTTTGAGAAGATCAGCTCGTTTGACCTGACCGGCTAAAGCTAGTACAGGATCCCCTTCTGCGGTCGCAGTAACCAATCCCGTTGCTAAGTTTGAAGCACCTGGTCCACTGGTTGCAATCACGACACCTGGCTCTCCTGTAATCCGCCCAATTCCTTGCGCCATAAAAGCAGCATTTTGTTCATGACGAGCCACGATCAGTTGTGGACCTTTGTCCTCTAAGGTATCAAACACACGGTCAATCTTTGCACCCGGAATCCCAAACACATAATCCACTTTATGATTAATTAAACTATCTACAATTAGATCAGCACCAAATTTTTCAGTCATTTTCTTCGTCCTTCCTGAATATCACGCTCATCATTATATCATAATTCCCATGCGTCTTATAGGATTGTGCTTGTTATTCTTTTTACAAACTATCGTACAATTCCTGCATCCCCACATCATCTGGAACCAAGTGAAGATAATACTCTGCTTGGTGTTTTGCTTCTTCAAATTCCCCCATTTCACGAAGCAAATAGATATATTGCTCTAAAAATTCTGGATTTTCCTTTAAATCCGAAAGCAACAGACGATAGCGCTCCAAAGCTGCTGTTGTCTGTTCCAAAGCCTGATAGGCACGCGCAATATTCCACTTAGTCAGTACATTATCGTCTTGCTCCTCAAATTCTAAAACTTCATCAAAACGTTCTTGCTCTAAATAAAGATTAGACAAACGCAATGCAATTTCTTCCAAGTCTTCCGCATTATCTTTTGCTTTCAAAAGATAATCTTCTGCCTTTTGCTCATCATGAAGTTCATAAGAAAGCTGCGAAGCTAGCAACAAAAGACGTGTATCAAATGGATTTTTCGACAAGCCCTGCTGCGTGAGGCGCAATGCCTCTTCTGTCTGATGTTCTGCATGAAGCGACAAAGCATAACCATACTCATAACCTTCAAATTCCGGCGAAATCGCATCAATTTGCTTAAAGTATAGATTAGCTTTTTGATATTCTTTCTGGTCATATAAAATAGTCGCTAATTCAAAGGCTACAGCATCATCGTATTCAATCTCTAAAGCTTTTTCCAAAAATTCAATCGCCACTTCAAATTTCCCCAAACTTGCATAGGAAACGCCAATCCGCTGATAAGTAGAAACACCCGTCTGCTCATAAATCAGGCGATTGTCTAAGCTAGCATACTCTTTAATAGCTTGATTGAAATTTCCCAATTCAAAATCTATTTCAGCCAAGCCAAAAGTCACTAACGGCTCGTCAGACAATTGCTTTGCCTCGGCTAATTTTTCTCTTGCAACGTCCGGCAACCCTTCCATTTGGTACAAATCGGCTTTGACCAAGAGTGCTGTCACATACCAGTCACTATCAGAAGTAATTTCTTCCAGATAGGCAAAGGCCTCTTCCACTTGTCCATCTTCACTAGCAATCTGCGCCAAACTGATGTAGGCTTCTGGATAATGAGGAGCTAATGTTTCATAAATTCGCTTCGCTTGAGGGAAAAAGCCGATACTTTCTAAGTAGTCGGCTAATTCAAGTAATTCTTCCTCTGTATCATTTGTTAGAGCTCTTTCAAAATATTTATTGGCATGCGCCAAATCCTGCTTTTGCAAAGAAGCGACCATTTTCTTACTGTTGTTCAATTTCTTCTCCTGTTTCATCTACCAATTCTTCTTCATACAAGCCGCTGACTTTCTTATACCAATTAAAAATAGCAGCAATCACAACTTTTGCAGACGCATAAACGGGAATTCCCAGTAAAACGCCCCAGATACCAAACATAGATCCCGCTGTCAAAAGGACAAAAAGAACATTGATTGGATGAATGTTCAATTGGCTACCGAGAATTAATGGCGACACAAACCGCCCTTCAATCGTTTGCTCTACAATAAAGACCACAATGACTTTCAAGAGCATAATTGGTCCAGCAATTAACCCCAGAACAAGAGCCGGCAGCATAGCTAGAAAACTTCCCAAATAAGGAATCAAATTTAAAATCCCTGCCGTCACCCCAAGTGTCACTGCATAGCGAAGCCCGATTACTTTAAAGAAAATGATGAACATTATCGCTACGATAATAGCTACAGTTACTTGCCCACGAACGTAATTGGCAAGCTGCGTATTGACATCTGTCAAAATTTGTCCGACTGGTTCACGAAACTTAGTTGGCATGAATTTTGTCAAATAAGATTTTAAGTTTTTTCCATCTCGCAAAAGATAAAAAAGGATAAAAGGCATGATGATAATGGCTACAATCACTTGCGAAGCCGTACTAATCAAGGTACTCACCCAATTCACTGCTTTCGATGAAAAATTACTCGCCCAAGCTGTCACTTGATCTGAAAAATTATTCGCAATTTCTTCCAATTGAGGCTTGACATCATCAGAAATTCGATTTTCCAAAAAATCTTGAATGATTTTATTCGACTTTTGCAAATTAGCTGGTAAATTCCTTACAAAGCTCACAATCTGATGTTGCAAACTTGGAATTGCTACAGCCAAGCCCCAAATTAAGAGCAATGCAATCAAAATAAAAACAATCGTAATCGCAACTAAACGATTGATCTTATGTTTCTCCATAAAATCTACAATTGGATTTAAGAGATAATACAAAAGCCCTGCTAAAATCACCGGCAGCATGATAACTCCGATAAATTCTAGAACAGGAATAAAAATAAAACTAATTTTGCTTAATACAAAAATATTCAACCCCAACAATAAGGTCACCAAAAAAACAGTGATTGCCTTATTGTCTAAAAACCACCGAAAAAACCATGATAGGCTGAAATCCTTCTTTTTGTGTTCCATACAGACATCCTTTTCTTTATTTATCTCATTGTAGCATTTTTCACTAAAAAATTCTTGAAGAAAGGGTAGTCCTTTATGAATTTCCTTCTTACGCTCGAGTCAAACACAAAAAGCGGTCATCCATTCAATTCATGAACAGATTCCCACTTTTAGCTTTCTTTATCTGAGAAAAAAATTGTAAACCGCATTCGTTTGTCATCAACAGCTTCAAAGAGATAGTGCAAATGATGATTTTCCAAAATCTGTTGCACGATAAAGAGTCCCAGACCTGTTCCACCATCTTTGCGGTTACGACTGTAATCCGGACGATAAAATGGCTGAAATATTTGCTGGATTTGCTGTTCATCCAACACATGTTCCGCATCATTTTCAATGATTAACTGATTGTCTTTAATCATTAAAAGAATCTCTCCGCCAGCTACTGTATAATGGAAAGCATTATCTAGTAAATTTTTAATAGCTTTCAGCAAATAAGTCTTGTTGCCATGCACTTGAAACTCTTCTAACTGTACAGTAAATTGGTAGCCTTTCACATCAGCTAACATTTTATAGCTGCTCAAGTTTTCCTCCAAGAGCTGATTAAGTGAAAAGTCCTCTTCTTCAGCTTCTATTCGCATTTCAATCTTAGAAATTGCCAAGATAGACTGTACAAGTTTTGATTGCTCTTCCAAAATTTCACGACATTTATGCAGGTATTTATCTTTATCTTTGAAGTCACCAACACCGTAAATCATACCATCCACAATTCCCATCATGCTGGTAATCGGCGTTTTCAGCTCATGAGAAGTCATCCGTAGAAATTCTGCTTTCTCCCGCTCGCTTTCAGCCACTTTTTCATTTTCCAATCGCAAAGCTTCAATACTCATCAACAGATTTTGATAAAGAGTGTTAATATCTTGAGCAAGTGTGGATATTTCATCCCGCCCTTTGACAGGACAAGCCACATCTGGAGAAAGAGTTGCCATTTTTCGCGTGCTCTCTGAAATATCTGTAATGCGTTTGGTTGCAAATCGACTATAAAGAAAAGCCACTATACCACCTAACGTTAACGAAAAGAATAAGATATAAGGATAAAGACTTAACAACACGTAAGTAGCATCCGATATTGGTTGGAGCGAATATTCCCCACGTAAGGTCAATGTGGTCCCTTCTGCCGTTCTTATCTTCTTGCTCATACTTTTAGTTTGATTTTTCAAACTCATGTCAGAAGGTAAAATTGTTAATTGGAATTCTCCCTTTTCATTAGCTAAATCAATATGTGGATAAATAAGTTTTCCTTTCGCATCTAATATACTAAACCAGACGCGTGTATTCTTTCGATTGTAGTCACTTAAAAGCTTTCCTATATCATCTGACGGTTTTCCTTGAACTTGCTGAGCAATCTGAAAGAACTCACTTTTAGCTTCTCGATGCTTGACTTGCTCATAATAAACAGGCATCACAAAATAGAGTGTTGTTAAAACCGTTGTCACGATAATAAAAATTATTGTTCCTGTCAAAAGAAAATGCTTTTTAGCAATTCTCACTCTTCTTCTCCTCCAAGTTGATAACCCATACCAGTAATCGTTTTAAGAGGTATTCCAGGAATTTTTTTCCGAATATTTTTTACATGGTTATCCAAAACACGGCTATCCAGTTCACTATAACCCCAAATTGTATTCATCAATTGATCCCGAGTCACCAAATGATTTTTTCTTTGAGCTAAAGCTTGGATAATTTCATATTCTTTTTTAGTAGGAGACATTTTCTCTTCTTGCCAATAAACTGTACAATCGTCAATTGAAACACGTAAGTCTCCAATGACAATCTCTGATTCTGTCACAGTACTCCGGAAAATATTTTCAATGCGTTTCATCAAAATAAGTGGCGAAAATGGTTTGGTAACATAATCACTGATAAGGTGATTAAAGCTGACCAGCTGAGTATATTCATCATCTAGTGCAGTTAACATCATAACTGGTACCTGCGACGTCTTCCGGATTTCCTTCAACACATCCAGACCGCTCATAGAGGGCAACATAACGTCCAGAATGATGAGGTCAAACGATTTTTCCTCAAATTCACGTAGGGCTTCTGCCCCGTCAAAAACTGGTGTCACCTCATAATGATTTTCTTTCAAAAATTCACAAATCACTTGATTAATCGTAGTGTCATCTTCTACTACTAAAATCTTATGCATTTCTTACTCCTTAAAATATAGATATAAAATTAAATGACTGCTAATCAATGTAAAGATTACTTTTATTATACAACAAAATAGTGAACTTACAAAGATTGAACCGTGATGCAGGATAAAAACTTTCTTCCCAAAAAACTAAACATTTTTCAGAAGTCAAACAGACAACCCTGATTGTTAGCGCCACCACCCGCAAATCTATTTTTATTGTATCAAAGTCATCTGTTCCCATCCTATCTCGAATCTATTTTTTATCTATTTTTTCATCATAAAACTGACAGCAGCTTTCATTTGTGAAAACCATTTCATCTCTTTTTGTGTTATAATGAAAGTATCAAATATTTCGAGGTGAATGATGACACAAACAGTTTATTTTGGAACTTATACACGTCGTAGCTCAGAAGGAATTTACAAAGCTGATTTTGATACTAGCACAGGAGAACTGGCAAATTTAACACTTATTGCAAAAGAGCCAAATCCTACTTATTTAGCTTTTGACAAGCAACAGAACCTATATTCTGTCGGAACTGAACACGGTGAGGGAGGCATTGCAGCCTTTAATAAAGCGGGACAGTTACTCAATCACGTTGTGGCCGAAGGTGCTCCTCTATGCTATGTGAGTGTAGATGAAGCAAGAAGCCTTGTCTACGGGGCAAACTACCATAAAGGACAAGTATTAGTTTATAGACGACAAGAAAATGGTAGCCTTAAATTAGTTGATTCTGATGTTCATATCGGCTACGGTCCTCATGAAAACCAAGCTGCTGCTCATGTGCATTTTGCAGATTTAACACCCGATAAGTATCTGGTTACGTGTGATTTAGGAACTGATGAAGTTGTGACATATGAAATTAGTGATTATGGACGCCTAAATCGATTAGAGACTTATCATGCGACATCTGGCGCTGGTCCACGTCATATTGTGTTCCACCCTCACTACAAAATTGCTTATCTTATTTGTGAATTAAACTCTACTATTGAAGTTTTAATTTACGATGGAGATGGTCAATTTGAACGCCTGCAAACCATCTCCACTTTACCAGAAGACTTTTCAGAATTTAATGGAACAGCTGCTATTCGCCTATCTGCTGACGGTCGCTTCCTTTATGGCTCCAACCGCGGACATAATTCAATCGCTGTTTACAAAGTAGCAGGAGATGGAACACTTGAACTTGTAGAATTCGTACCAACTAATGGAAAAAATCCACGTGATTTTAATATTACACCAGATCAACAGTATATTATCGCAGCCCATCAAGACTCAGACAATGCGACTGTCTTCAAACGTGACCCAGAAACAGGAAAATTAACAGAATTATCACATGATTTCTTTGTTCCAGAAGGTGTTTGTGTTGCTTTTACTCATTAATCTCTTCTTAAGAGACTAATCCCAATCGCCTATGGTTGGGATTTTTTGTTGTCTTATATGTCATCTTCCCAGATTCTATTCGTTTGCAAGTAATTGTATTAGGGAGCACGACCGTCTTGCTTTAGTCGCCAATTTTATACCGAACATCACGATACTGACGAAAAGAACATAATAAAAAGAGGCAAGGGAATGAAACCTTGTCTCTTTATTGTTTTAATTTAAAATCGGATATTTTCTCGCGTTTTTTCATACGATGTAACAAAACGATTGGTTACACCAGGTTCTACTACATCCAATGCTTGCGAGATCTCCTCAAACGATGCTTGATAATCAAAGTCATTTTCAAAAATCTCTAGTGCACGGTTGAAGGCAGTTTGAACTCCTTCATCAAATGAACGATAGCGATTTGAATATTGTAACAACTGCTCTGTCAAAGTAGCATTTTCAACAATCCGGTAAGTCTCATTTTCCAGTTCATTCATATCATTTGTCAAAATCTCTAACATACGATTTACTGATTCAATATTGACACGATACTGTTCCAATTCTGCTACTAAAGCTTCTGTGTTATCACTTGCAGTAAAGAAAGTGGTCAGGAAGCTCCGTGGAATACCCGGCAAATTGCGTTTTTCCATATAACGCTTAATCGTATGCAATTTGTTGATATAAATGTTAACTTTTTGTCGAGCATTGGCATCATCTTTTTCAATTTTAGCCAATTTTTCACTCAACACTAACTGCTCATCTTCAATTTCTTTCACACGTTTTTGAATGGTTTCAAGATTTTCTTGAAGAACAGAATAAGCTTGTTTTCTTTCTGAAGAATCTTCAATCGCTTCTAAAACAACATCATCTAAGCTAGAAAGTTCACTTTGAAGTCGACGAACATGATTCGTATCGCTTTCTGTCAAGAGATACAATTTTGAAAGGCGGGCAATCTCTGTCAAAAGATTTTGATTGTTTTCTTTTGTATGACCTAAATAACCTGGTAAACTATTAACTAATTTGACAACTACTTTATGTGACTTGATTTCACGATTAAACATGTCATATAAAGCATCCATTTCTTCTTGGATTTGCGTATTTTCATATTGTGCATTGTCCAATTCTAAACTGGCAATGTTTTCACTGTTGCGTTTCAAACTAGTATGCAGCTGTTGGAAGCGAGATTCAATATCAGTTTCAATAAAATGATAACCAGATTCTAGCAATTTGCGATGACCAGATTCCAAATCTTCTAACTGTTCTGGTAACTTTTGATCTAATTCTGATACAAGCTCTGGGATTTTTTCAACAATATGCGTTAAAGCAAGGATGTGATCTTCTGTTTTATCCAAAATTTCCGCTGCTTCAACAGGGTCTCCTGATGAGTTTAAAGTTACAAATTGAGAGAATTCAGATTGAATTTTCTCTAATTGTTTTTCAATCTCAGGAAGCGCTGAGCCATAACTTTCTGTATCATTTGCCACAGACACTTGCAACTTTTCAAATAAATCCAAAGCATGCAAGACACGACCGCTATTTTTAGACTCTTGCTTTTCTAATTCAGCAAGTGCATTGCGAATAGCAGTAATATCTTCTTCAATCAAGTCAATTTGGCTCTCAATTTTATCAATACCATGCTTTGCTTTTAGAAACCGAAACGAATTATTGTAACCTTCCGTTTCAAAGAGGTTATTTTCGATGTCTGCAAAAGAATTTAAAGAAAGGTCAACCCATTTTTGATTCCATTCACGAAAAGCCACTTGACTTTGTCCAATCAAATGCATGTTTTTAACCGCTTCGACTTCATCGTTTACAGGAAGATTATAAAGTTCTTCTTTGCGATCTTCTAACTTAGCAAGCAAGGCATCATTTCTTTTTCTTAATAAGACAGCAGTTATGTAAGCAACAATCAAGAGAACTGCTATCACTATAATTAGTACGATTAGTCCGTTAGACATGTAAAACTCCTTCAAAATATTACTTGAAAATAATCATGATTATTATATCATAATTTTCTTGGTAAATGTGAATTTTTTCAGATTTTTTTAAACGTCCAATGTACTATATACGGCGTTCTCTTCGATAAATTCACGGCGAGGTTCTACACGGTCACCCATTAGCATATCAAAAATCTTGTCCGCTTCTGCTGCATCATCGACTGAGACACGCGCCATTAAGCGATGTTCTGGGTTCATCGTTGTTTCCCAAAGTTGGTGGTCGTCCATTTCTCCCAAGCCTTTGTAACGTTGAATACTTGGTTTAGAACGCCCTTCAGAATAACGCTCCAATGCCAACTGTAGCTCTTCTTCTTGATTGGCTCCGGGCTGGATGTATTCTT
This sequence comes from Streptococcus sp. HMSC36C04, assembly GCF_001839535.1. Classification (NCBI taxonomy): domain Bacteria; kingdom Bacillati; phylum Bacillota; class Bacilli; order Lactobacillales; family Streptococcaceae; genus Streptococcus; species Streptococcus sp. HMSC36C04. The sequence continues at coordinate 88,202 of NZ_KV841606.1, forward strand.
TCACTTCACTGCCGACTTTCACACCATAAATAGGCGGTTGAGCAATATAGACATAACCTGCTTCCAAAACAGGCTTCATATAACGATAAATCAACGTCAAAAGAAGGGTTCGGATATGCGCACCATCAACATCGGCATCGGTCATAATGACTAATTTTTGATAACGAGCTTTGCTCACATCAAAATCCGCTCCAAAGCCTGTTCCCATTGCGGTAAAGAGACTACGAATTTCTTCATTGGCTAAAATTTTATCCATGCTAGCTTTTTCAACATTTAAAATCTTACCGCGAATTGGCAAAATAGCCTGAAACTCCCGATTTCGACCAGACTTGGCTGAACCACCAGCTGAATCTCCTTCCACGATAAACAATTCTGTTTCGTGTGGATCATTAGAGGAGCAATCTGCCAATTTACCTGGTAAGTTTGAAATTTCAAGACCTGATTTCTTGCGAGTCACTTCACGTGCACGCTTGGCTGCAATCCGAGCCTTGGACGCCAAAATTCCCTTTTCTACTATCTTCTTAGCAACCGCAGGATTTTCCAAAAGGAAATCTGAGAAAGCTTCGCTAAAGAGACGATTAGTAATTTTAACAACTTCACTATTTCCAAGTTTCGTCTTTGTTTGTCCTTCAAACTGTGGGTTAGGATGTTTTACAGAGATAACAGCTGTTAATCCTTCACGGACATCTTCACCAGTCAGGTTGTCTTCATTTTCTTTCAGAAGCTTATTTTTCTTGGCATAGTCATTGATGACACGTGTGAGCGCTGTACGAAAACCTTGTTCATGCGTCCCACCTTCATGAGTGTGGATATTATTTGCAAAACTCATGACAGTTTCGTGATAGCCTGTTGTATACTGCATAGCTACTTCAACAGTAATATCATCCATTTCTCCGTCTGTATAAATCGGATTTTCAAAGATAACATCTTTATTTTCATTGATATACTGGACGTAGCTAGCAATCCCACCCTCATAATGGTAATCTTTTGTTTGCTCCAAACCTTCCCGTTTATCGGTAATAGAAATTCGCAGGCCACGATTCAAAAATGCTAGTTCTTGCACCCGTTTATTTAATTTTTCAAAATCAAATTCAACCGTTTCTGTGAAGATTTCTGGGTCTGGTGTAAAATGAACAGTTGTTCCTGTGCGATCGGTCTCGCCAATAATCTCCAGATCCGCTACGACGTGCCCGCGACGGTATTCTTGAAAATGAATCTGACCGTTCTTGTAAACCCGAACATCAAGTTGAGTAGAAAGAGCATTAACCACGGAAGATCCGACACCATGCAATCCTCCAGATACCTTGTACCCGCCACCACCGAATTTTCCTCCAGCATGAAGAATGGTAAAGACAGTTTCTACCGCAGGACGACCTGTTTTTTCTTGAATATCTACAGGGATTCCACGACCGTCATCAACAACGGTAATCGAATTGTCTTTCTCAATAAATACTTGAATATGTGTTGCAAAACCAGCTAATGCCTCATCAATTGAGTTATCTACAATTTCCCAAACAAGATGATGCAGTCCTTCTTTTGAAGTTGAGCCAATATACATCCCTGGACGCATTCGGACAGCTTCCAAACCTTCTAAAACCTGAATTTGACTGGCATCATAATCCTGTGCTTGCAGTTCTTTATTTTCTTCTGACATACGATTCCTTTTCTATATTTTTATAAATTTCTTGAGATTTTCCATATCATCAAAGAGATAAGTTGCAAAGCCAGCTGATTGACCCGCTTCTGTGTCAATTGAGCGATCTCCGATGACTAACCCATTCTCAATCTGATACTTATCTTTTAAATACAGCATTGACTCAGGATTTGGCTTTCTCTTAAAACCACGATTAGAAGTCACCACTTCTGTAAAGTAGCCTGAAATCCCTGTTTTATCAAGAATCTCTAAAACCTGATCATTCCGATGAGAAATCAGAAAATTACGCCCTCCTTGTACAACGATATTTCTGAGCAAGTCTGCAGCACCTTCAAACAATACTGGATGAGCTAACTCTCTCGCTTCATTTTCTTTATAAGTTTGTAAAAAATGAGGGGTATTGGGCGCAAATTGAGCAATTGCATAAGGAGTTGAAATCTTTAGCGCCTTGTAAACATCATCATGGGCAGCTTGAATCCCAAAACCAGCTAACGTTTCTACAAATGCAGCCGTTGACGTCTCGTAATTATTGAGGAGAGTCCCCCCTAAATCCCAAATATAATCTTGATAATCCATACCTTTTATTATAACATATTTTTGTAAAAAATGGCTGTTAAAACAGATAGGAAAGCCTATTTTAGACATGAATTTTCATAAAAAAACTTACTTGGATCATTCCAAATAAGTTTTAGTATCATAGACAATCAATTACCGTAAACGTCATTGTAAAGCATCGCCGTTGCAAGCTGCTCACTGTCTCCGCCTAACTGATGAACCAACTCATAAGCAAAAGCTAGAGCAGTTGCAGGTCCTCGGCTAGTAATCACTTTCCCATCAACAACGACGGTTTGCTTGATATAAATGCCAGAATCAATGTCTGACTCGATACCATCGTAACAGGTAAACTGTTTGTCCTTTAAAATACCTGCACGATTGAGTGCAATCGGTGCTGCGCAAATGGCAGCTATCCACTTGCCTTCTTCCTGCATCTTTTGTAGAGCTGACATCAAACGATCATCATCTCGCAAATTTGTCGCACCAGGCATTCCTCCCGGCAGTACCACTAAGTCATAATCCTCTAACTTTCCAGCCCAAACCTTATCTGCTTGAACTGAAATACCATGAGAACCTGTTACCGCTTTCTCAAATCCAATCATGTCACATAGGATTCCTGCACGGCGAAGAACATCCACAACAGTCAATGCTTCAATTTCTTCAAAGCCATTGGCTAACATAACAGCTACTTTTGTCATTTTTCTTCTCCTTTATTTTAATCGTTTTAAAACCACTTTTTTACGTCTTTGAGGATAGCGTATCTTTTTTTCATCTGTGAGATTATTCTGATAGCTCATCGAAAGCAAGAGCCCGACCCCGATTAAATTACTAATAATGGAAGAGCCACCTTGGGAGATGAATGGAAGTGGAATCCCTGTTAGAGGCAAAATCCCTGTTACTGCTCCTATATTTTCAAAAATATGAAAGAGCAGCATCATGATGAAACCGGTTGAAATATATGTGTAAAATTGATTATTTGATTTCAGCGTAATTTTTAGCATGCGATAAATCAAGAGCAGATACAAGGCAATCACAACCGTTGCACCGACAAAACCAAAATCCTCTGCAATGACAGTAAAAATCATATCACTTTCACGTACAGGCACCAATAGATTGGATACATTAAACCCTTGTCCCCAGAGACCACCACTACCAATTGCTATTTGACCTTGTGCCTGTTGATAAGTAGTGGTTTGAGCGTAGTCAAACGGATTCAGCCAAGCCAAAATACGGTTGATCTGATAAGTTGGCATCCCAATTTGGTGCAAAAAAGCTCGCCCGTCTTTTGAAATGAAGATAAGTAAAAAGCCACCGCCTACAACCAGAACGGTCAAAACAACTGGTACAATGATTTTCCAAGACACACCTGATAAGAGGACAATTCCTGAAAAGATTGCGATAAAGACTAATGCTGTCCCTAGGTCACTCTGCAATGCCAATAAAATCAGAACGGGTAAGGTATAAAGGGCTAACTCAAAAATCAGTAAGAAGTCCAATTGAACCGTTCGCTCTCTATCTTTATGGCGCTGTAAAAAATTGACAACAACTCGCGATAACATCAAAATATAGGAAATCTTCATAAATTCAGACGGTTGGAACAAGGTGACACGCCCTATAGTTACCCAGTTTTTCGCTCCTGTCGAAGCAACTAATTCTGAACTATAAAAAATGAGCGGAAGCAGCATCAACGCTAAGCCAAATACATATAAGTATGGCGTTATTTGCCAAAGAAATTTTGTTTTGAATAGCATGATAACCAGACTGATAACTGTCCCTAGAGCAATCCAAGCAATCTGTTGTCCTACAATTGGCCAAACGTTTTTTGGATAATCATGACTAACAGCAATATAAATGGCCATAACGCCAATGAAAAGCAAACAAAATACTGGTAATATTAAACTATAATCCACTCGCGAATCAATCGAGCGTTTTTGATAAGGCATATCTCCTCCAACATACGTAATAAATGTCAGTCACTTTTAAAGCACTTTTATGAGAAAAAGTATTGAATGATTAAGCTAGATACAGCAACCGCGAACCAAGCAAAGGCTCCTGTCAATAGTGGCGCTGCACCTGCTTTTCTAAATTGCCCAAAGGATACTCTCGCACCAATTCCAGCAAGAGCCATTGCCATGAGCCATTGTGACAAGAACTTCGTTGCAGGAACGAACGAACTTGGAAAAATCCCAACACTAGTAACAATAGACGCCATGACAAACCACAAAATAAACCAAGGAAAAATTTTCTTTAAATTAACTTTTTGATGACTGCTTTTTGAGCGTAAATATCGGACTCCTGCAAAGATAAGACAGGCTGGTACAATCATTAAAGCACGGCTAAGCTTCACAATCGTTGCTAAATCTCCTGCTGACTGACTGTAAGTATAACCCGCTGCTACAACAGATGATGTATCATTGATAGCTGTTCCTGCCCAAGTTCCAAATGTCGCATCATTCATATGCATCAAATGTCCCAAAAATGGGAAAATAAAGACCGCTAAAATGTTAAAGAAGAAAATTGTGGAAATAGATAAAGCAATCTCTTCATCTTTTGCTTCTAAAATCGGTGAAGCTGCTGCAATGGCAGAACCACCACAAATAGCCGTTCCAAATCCAATTAAAGTGGTTAGAACTTTACCCATTCCCAGCAGACGTCCTACCACATAAGCTGAAATAAAAGCAATCAGTATAGTTAAAATGCTAATTTTTAAAGAGGAGATGCCTGTAGCAGAGACACGGCCAATGGACATGCTGAACCCCAGCAAAATAATGGAATATTGCAGTAATTTCTTACCTGAATAAGCTAGACCAGCATGATAAGTCTTCTTTATATGAAAAAGATTATTAGCTAGAATTCCCAAAAGAATGGCAAAAACACTAGAGCCAATCAAGGGGAATAAATTTCCCAAGACGGTTGCTACTGCCGCTAATACAAAAGCAAAACCAATCCCTGGAAGATATTTTTGATACATATTGAACCTTCTTTCTTTGTGTTTCTATTATAACAAAATTTAAAACTAGCAGCAGAGGAAATTACCATTTTTAGCAAAAAACTCAGTTAAAAAGTGAACTGAGTTTTCTAATGGGGTAAAATTACACCGTTTCCTTCTTCTTCAAAAATTGCTCAATTTCTGTTGGAATTTTTTTCATACTTGTGACGGATATTGGAGCAATTTTTTCCAAGGCTGTCTGAATTTGCCGTCCATAACGTTTGGTTAACATGCGATTGTCTAAAATAACGACTGCTGACTGCTGCTCTTGGTGTCGAATTGTACGCCCCAAAGCCTGTTTTAGGCGTAAAATAGCAACAGGCAAGCTATAATCATAAAAAGGATTCTTGCCTTCTTGCCGCAATTTGCGGTTGAGTTTTTGCGTAAAGAAATCGCTCGGATTATCAAATGGAATTCGTGTAATGACTTCAATCATTTGCTTCTGACTAGAGAAATCTGTTCCCTCCCAAAAACTGCCCGCCCCTAGTAAAATACTCGTTTCCCCTCTGTCAAAACGTCGTTTAATATTAGCCGCTTCACCATTCTTATACTGGGCTAAGTGTGGCAAGCGCAAACGTTCCGAAACAGCTAACAACAACGCTTTCGATGTGAATAAAACGAGAATTGGAACTTCCTGAGTAGCTAATTTATGAACCCATTTGACAATCAATTCTGCATAAGTGTCCACATCCAAGTCTACAACATTTGGAAAATTCTTATCCAACCATATTTTCTGCTGATGTTTCTGCTTTTGTGGTAACTGATAAAATGGCGCATTTTCAAAACCAAGTAAATGCGCTAAATGCACTTTTTTACTGATTTCAAGCGTGGCTGAAACGAATAAGACTTGAACTTCTTCAGGCAGCAAAGCTCGAAAATCTAGCACTTCTAGGCAAGCGGCTTCCAACATCGTCACTCGATAATCATCGAACTGCTCTTCTTTTAACCAGAACTGGTCATATTTTGTGGCAAAAATAGTGCGTAAATCAGCAAGAGTGCTTTGATCTAACTCTGATAAATCTTGTCGAAGTTTGGAACAAGTTTCTTTCGTTAGCTCATTCTTCTTGTAACATTGGAATTGTTCCATCGCATGAGTCAATTCAAATTGAATATCCTCTATTAACCGACGTTGCAAAATGGTACCTGTTGTTTCAAGTTCCGATTGAATTTGTTGCAAGCATTTTGTCATATTGAGGGATTTTCGAGAGAGATTTTCCAAAGCCAAAAACAACTTCTGAGCTTCATCCACAATCAAAAGCCGATTCTCCAGAATGGATTTATCATCTTCTAACCGCGTCAAAAAATAAGCATGATTGGTCACTAATACACGACTGCGTTTGGACTTTTCTTGACCTTTTTGCCAAAAATCTGCACCATAAAAGAGGGATTTTTTGCTCAATTTTCCATCATGAAGCACCTGTTGAAAATAGGTCTGATAGCGATGTCGTTGACCAATTTCATCCAAATCACCAGATTCTGTTTCTGTGAGCCAAACTAAAAGCAACATCTTGCAACGATTGACCAAACGATTGTCATCTACCCGCTGCAAACTGTCATAAAAGAAGTCAAGCTTCAAATAATTGGCAGGGCTTTTCAAGCTATGAACAGAAAGATGAAAGATTTCTTCTAACTTTTGTCCTTCATTTGCCACAATCTGGTCCTGCAACACTTTCGTAGGAACTGTTACCAGAATTTGCTTGCTCGTTTGAGCCAAAGCAGGAAGCAAGTAACCATAGGTCTTGCCTAAACCTGTCTGAGCTTGTAAAAAACTTGGTTGCTGACTTTTCAAAGCCTGTTCCACATCATGTGCAAACTCATCTTGTTCTTTTCGCTCCTCTAAATCCAGCAAATTGATGTTGTGAGTGAAATTTTTGGACAATTTCCTCGCTTTTTGGATTTTTTGACTTTTTCGAAGAAAAATTCCCTGCCACTTCATCAAATCACGGCAAGTTATGTCCGACATTTGGTTAAAAGCATCTTCTATCGCTAAGCGTGATTCGTAAATCAAACTATCCGAAAATTTCAACAAATACTCTACCAATTCTTTTGGAAGTTTTTGAATTTTTTCTTGTATTTTTAAAAATAATGTAGCCGTTGCTGAGGCATCTGCAAGCGCTGTATGCGCATGTTTCAAAGGAATGTCTAACTGTTCACATAATATTCCTAGATTGTATTTTTCAAACGTTGGGAAAAAGACTTGCGCAAGCTCTACTGTATCTACCCTCGGAGTCACTAATTCAAATCCTTCCCAAAAGAGGGCTTCTGCTAATAAATTAGCATCAAATTTCACATTATGAGCCACAAAAATGGCATCCTCAATCAACTCATAAATCTCACGAGCTACTTGAGAAAAGTCTGGCGCCCTTCTCAATCGCTTGTCTGTCAATCCTGTTAATTGGCAAATATGAGAATCCAGCTTCTCATGAGGATTCACATCGGTTTCATAAGTTTTAACAATCTGACCATTTTCAATCAGCACAATCCCGACTTGAATAATCTTGGCGTTGCTGCTGGCACTCGTTGCCTCTAAATCCACCACAGCATATTTTCTTTTTTCTTGTGTCATATTAGAAAAATTATACCATAAATCCAACTATTTCGTATCACGTTTTATTCCTTATTTTCCCTTGATAAATAACTTAATATTTCTTTTATGTCATTTTTCATATTTTTTGCTAAACTATGAAGTGAAAGGAGTTCTCATGATAACGATTCATAAAACTTTAAACGCTCAAGCATACGAAAATACTTATTATTTAGAAAATGAGCATCATCTTATCGTAGTTGATCCAGGTAGTGACTGGGATAAAATTGTAGCAAAAATCCAAGAAATCAATAAGCCAATTACAGCTATTTTGCTGACCCATACTCATTACGATCATATTATGAGTGTTGATTTAGTTCGTCAACATTTTGGACATCCACCTGTCTATGTCTCTGAAAGTGAAGCAACTTGGCTTTACACTCCGGAGTATAATCTATCTGGACTAGCTCGCCACCAAGATATTGATAACATCATTCTCCAGCCTGCCGATGTCTTTTTTGACTATCATAGTCCTTACAGTCTAGATGATTTTTATTTTTACGTCGTACCAACACCAGGACATTCAATCGGTGGTGTTTCAATCATCTTTCCTAACGAGCACTTTATTTTAACTGGCGATGCTTTATTCTGCGAATCAATTGGTCGAACGGACCTCTATACTGGAAATATAGAACAACTCATTTCTAGCATCAAAAACGAGTTGCTGACCTTGCCTGATTATGATGTTTACCCTGGTCATGGTCCTCAAACCACCATTGTTCATGAAAAAATGTTTAATCCATTTTTGCATTAAAAAAGCCCTAAATGAACTGCATCTCAAAAGTTAGATTTTTCTGTCTAACTTTCGGATCAGGGTTCAATAGGGTTTTTATTATCACTTCTTTTTTAAATTTTCAAGAATCGTCTCATTGAGAGAACCGAACCAAATGCTCCGATGATAATTCCTACTACAAAAAGGAAGGAAATCATCAATGGAATAAAGGTTTTGGGTACAATCATTGAAAGATTTTGACTAGCAAGAGATGGATTAAATGACTTATAGGCCATTTCGTAAATAAAATAGACCAAGCCAGCTGGAACAACTGCTCCAAGCAAGCCAATCCAAGCTCCTTCTAACAAGAACGGACCTCGAATGTAACTGTTTTTTGCTCCCACCAGACGCATAATTTGAATTTCACGACTGCGCGAAATAATCGTAATCCGAATAGTATTTGAAATCAAGAAAACAGCAATAAAGACTAAGAGGAGCGCTCCTACAATTCCCCACGTACGGATAAAATTAGCTAACGCAAAAATACGTTTTGTATTGGCTCCACCGTACTCTACTTCAGAGACCCCTTCCACTTTCTTCGCATTGTTTGCTACAGAGGTAACGTATTTGGGGTCAGTTGTATCGACAATATAAGCGTCATGCAGGGGATTGGCATCTCCTTCAAAGAGTTTCCAATCTTTACCCATGACTTCTGTTAGTTTCTTTAATTGTTCTTGCTTGCTAGAAAATGTTACTGATTTCACATTTGACATTTTGTTGAGGGCATCATATACCTTATGGTAGTCCTCATTTTTGACTGTTTGACCTTCTTTTGTAATGGTCTCTTCATTGTCCGCTGTATCTGGTCGCATATAGACCATAACCCGCACATTATTTTCAATATCTGTTGCTAGCTTCGCCGTGTTTAAAATGACTGACACAAAGATTGCGACTAACCCTAGTGTAATCATCACGGAGCTGACCGCAGCAACTGTCATCCAACCATTTCGCTTCAAACTTTTGAGCGATTCAAGCAGGTGACTTAAAAATCTACTATTCATCGTATCCGTATTCTCCTTTTGCTTCATCACGCACCACACGACCATTTTCGATGGCAATAACGCGGTGACGCAAAGTATTTACAATTTGGCTATTGTGGGTCGCCATTAGAACAGTCGTCCCTTGCAGGTTAATTCGCTCCAGTAGATTCATGATTTCCCACGAATTATCTGGATCCAAATTCCCTGTCGGTTCATCGGCAATCAAAACTTTAGGATTGTTCACAATCGCACGTGCAATGGCAATCCGTTGTTGCTCACCACCTGATAACTCATTTGGAAAAGAGCGAACTTTATGTTTCAAACCAACCAAATCCAGCACTTCCATAACACGCTTTTTAATATTGCGACGACGCTCACCGATAACTTCCATGGCGTAAGCGATATTTTCATACACCGTCTTTTTGGGTAGCAATTTATAATCTTGGAAAACGACGCCAACATTACGACGCAACATTGGAATATCACGTTTTTTAATTTTAGCAAGATTAAAGCCAGCAACTTGCAGACTTCCCTTATCAACTTTCACTTCACGATACAATAATCGAATAAAAGTTGATTTCCCAGCTCCAGAAGGTCCTACAATGTAGGTGAATTCTCCTGGCTCTACTTCAATGGACACACCACGCAAGGCTGTTGTCCCGTTGTCATATTTTTTGACAACATCTCTCATTTCAATAATTGACATTTATTGTTAAGAGTTCCTTTCGTAAGATAGTTGAGGGAGTGGGAGAAGTGACCATGATTGCATTGCAATTATAGTTGTCTATGCCACTCTCGTAAATTTAATATTTAGTTTAACCGCCATTTCAAGTAGGCATCGATGAAGCCATCAATATCTCCATCCATGACTTTGTCGACCTGTGCGACTTCAAAGCCTGTCCGATGATCTTTGACCATCGTGTAAGGAGTAAAGACATAAGAGCGAATTTGACTTCCCCAAGAAATTTCTTTTTTGTCTCCCTTTAAGGAATCCACTTCAGCTGCTTTCTTTTCTTGCTCCATTTGGTAGAGTTTCGCTTGAAGCAATTTCATTGCCCGATCACGGTTTCCATATTGTGTGCGGTCAACAGTGGATTGTGTCACAATTCCCGTTGGTATGTGGGTTAAACGAACACCAGTTGAAACTTTGTTGACATTTTGTCCGCCGGCACCACCGGAACGGAAAGTATCCATCTTGATGTCTTCGTCTCGCACCTCAATTTCAATCGTGTCATCCAACTCCGGCATGACTTCCACTGAAGTAAAAGAAGTGTGACGACGTTTAGCTGAGTCAAATGGCGAAATGCGTACCAATCGATGAACTCCCATTTCAGACTTCAACAAACCATAGGCATGAGGACCCTCAAAAGACAAGGTAACAGACTTAATCCCCGCTTCATCTCCCGCTTGATAGTCCAATACTTCAACCTTGAAACCATGAGCATTGCCAAAGCGTGTATACATCCGCAGCAACATATCCCCCCAGTCTTGAGCTTCTGTTCCACCAGAGCCTGGATGAATTTCAAGGATAGCATTGTTATTATCATAAGGTTCCGACAAGAGGAGTGTCATTTCATAGCTGGTCATTTTTGTTTCCAACTCTGCTAATTTTTCTTCCAACTCTTCCTGTACAGAATCATCCTCCGCTAAAAAATCAAGCAAAATCTCTGATTCGTCAAATAAATCAGCCATTTGCTGGAAGTTATCATAGGTTTGCTTGAGTTCGTTTAATTCTTGAGATGTTTTTTGCGCCGCAATATTATCATCCCAAAAATCAGGTTCTGTCATCTTATTTTCTAAGATTGCAATTTCTTCTTCCAGGCCTTCTAAGTCAAAGAGACCCCCTGAAAGAAGCTAATTTTTCACGATTTGCGTCAATTTTTTGACGAATTTCTGAAATATCCATACTTACCTCTTTTCACATATCATTTTATTATATCACAAGTCAGTATTTTTTTCTAATTTCTGACAGAGTCCAATAATAGTTATTGTATAAAATTTCTAATTCTGAATCAAGAAATTTCGTTCTTTGTTACATGATTGTTAGATAGGTTGCCGTCTGGCTAAAAATATTAAGAGGTTAGATACGTCAAAATGACATTCATGATAGTCACCTCTTTACAACCTTTCGCTCTAGAATTTCTAAAACGCCTGATTCTTGATCGCTTAGTGCTTGATACATTGCTGTTTTCTTGACCTTTTCAGGAGCATTTGCCATCGCATAGCTGTGACCTACATAAGCTAGCATTTCTAGGTCATTTCCACCGTCGCCAAAAGCCATCATCTCCTGTGGTGAAATATCAAAATGCCGATTAAGGAATTCAAGAGCAGAGCCTTTATGAACACCTCTTTGAATAATATTAATTGAACCGTGTCCGCTTGAAACTGCCTGAACGAGTTGACCAGTAGCTTGATTCAACTTTTCAAGAAGTTGGTTTGTTTTTTCTTCTGGCACCAATAAGGCTAATTTGACAAAATCATCTTCTGGCAAATCCTGAAAATTAGAAATTTCTTTCAATGCATGGTAATAAATTGCAATTTCTTCTTTGTACTGTTTGGGTGCTGACTTGAGCAAATAAGCAGAATGAAGTCCGCAAAGAGTTGTTGCATTTTCTAAGTCTCCTGACACAAGCACATCTAAAACTTTTTCAAGCTCTGTTCTAGCAATTTTTGCTTCTCGTAATAGCTTATCACCCTCAAAAATTAGTGCTTCATTTTCTGAAACAATGATCAACTCCTCCTGATGTTTTGGAAAAAATGAAGCCAGTTGAGCATACTGATTGCCTGAAATGACGACCACTTTTATGTCTTTGTCTTGCAATGCTCGATAAATTTTCTCAAAGCACTCCACATCATAGGTATTGTCAGAGCGAAGAAATGTACCGTCTATGTCAAATGCTACTAATTTTATCATCTGCAGACCTCCACTTACTTCTATTTTACACCAAAAGGCTTAAACTTTCCTACGATTTCTGACGAAAATGTTTATTTCTTTCATTCTACCTTAATTATGCTACACTAGGAGCATGACAAATTTAGCATTTATGAGCGATCTTCATTTGGATTCAAACCAATTTACCGATGAAGACATCACCATTTTGATTGATTTACTAAAAAAGAAAAAAGTTGACCACATTCACTTTGCAGGGGATCTGTCTAATGATTTTGAACACATTAGTTTGCCTTTTTTACAAAAACTCAAAAAATCCTTCTCCGTTTCTTACAATTTAGGCAATCATGACATGCTAGGAATGACTGAAGACGACATTCAACAGCACAATTTCAATGTACAATCATTTGGACCGACTCAGTTTATTAGCCTAGCAGGTTGGTATGACTATGGCTTCTTTCCTGAAAAAACACTTGAAGAACACAAACGAACCAAGCAATTTTTCTGGTTTGATAGACGATTGAACCGCAACACTGATGACCCTATACTCACTCAACAGACCCTAGAACAACTTGAGAGAATTTTGGCTTCTCTGAATGGTCCTATTATCCTAGCTATGCATTTTGTTCCTCACAAAGATTTTCTTTACAATCACCCTTATTTTCAGCGCTTTAATGCTTTTCTGGGCAGTCAAGCCTTTCATAATCTCTTTGTCAAATATGGTGTGAAAGATGTTATCTTTGGTCATCTTCACCACCGCCACTCCGCTCGAATGATTGACGGTGTCTGCTATCATACAAGACCTCTTGGTTACATCCGCGAATGGCAGTTGACCCAACAATTCTTCGAGGATTATCCTCAATACAAAATATCTCAAATGTACCGTCTCCACAAACGCTATAATGCAGTAAAAAACTTATCTCTTTTCCAATCATATAAGAAAAAGCACCTCCAAAAAGAACTAGAAGATGCACTTATCATTTTTGATATTTAGTACGAAAACAACTGAATAGCTTCTCTTAGCTCGTCTGAGAGAGCTTTTTCTTTGTCTAACTGAAGATAAACTTCTAACAAGCATGAACGAGCATTAGAAAATTGTAAGAAGTCTGTTGAATTTTTTAGTGGAAAGTCAAGTGAAGTTAACCAAGCTGCAACTCTGGTTTGTGAGAGTCTATCATTTAAAACAGCCTGATAGATGACTCGTGCCAAACGCCAGTCCTCATCACTGATAAAACGCCAATTCACTCTTTTAAAAATCTTTTCTAATACTTGTAGAACTTCATTTACTCGTGTTATAGGAAAATCTGGGTGACAAATAATCTCAACTAAAAGATCTGCACCATGAGCAAAGGCATGAACCCAACCATATTCTTCAGAATAGCCAGTCCTATCATTTTCATACAGCAAATAAGACATTCCTTGTTCAAATAGAGCCATTCTTTGCTGACTAGAAAGTCTTTTAAAATAAAGTGAATTTTTCTTAGCATCCGCATTTAGCAAATTAGCTAATAATAAAGCCGTAAAAGATCGAGTCAGAGTCGCTTGACCAATCTCTTCTTTTTTATACAAGAGTCCTTGTCGTTTTAGAGCCTCAATCGCTACAAAATCAAACTGTTCCTTTGTAAATAGTTGCTCTTGTATGGCTCTAGCTAGAGTAACAAAAATTAACTCATCTCGTATTTTATAATCAGGATGACCGATATAATCTAACATCCAAAGAATTTCTTCCCTTTCATAACGCACTTGATTATCAAGTAACTTCTGCTGTAAACTATCTTTTATTCTTACCATTTTATTCCTCGGCTAAGATGAAGAACTCACCATCCTGTTTAGGAAACTGTCCACAAATACTATTATTAATATCATCAGGCGCTAAATACTTTTTTGACCATTGACATATCATTTCAAAAATTGGTATCACAGGCTCTGCTTTTTCTGTCAACTAATAAGTAACGCGCATAGGGATTTTATTATATTGTCGTCTTTCCACCATATTATTTTGCATTAATTCTTTCAAAGTTCTAGAGAGAACAGTATCTGTAATATCTAGCATTTCTGCTTTTAGTTCATTATAGCGCAATGAACCTTTGATAAAAAGAATACAAATAATGCGCGAATTCCATTTTCCTCAAAAGATATCTAACCCATACTCTAATGGACAGCGGAGTTTTCTTTCGATTTTTCGTTGATACATATCTGCCTCCTTACAAAATAGTTAGTTACTCACTAATTTGGTAACGTATTGCATTTAAAATAGCACTATTTTATAATAAATTCAAATAAAATGAAAGGAGACAAGGAGACTTAATACTATGTCTCAAGTTAAAGCACATTTACAAATCACTCTAGATATTTCGGATGAAAACCGTCCCGCCGCAGCGAAAGTTTATAATGACTATCGCAAACCATTTCTAGATACTATCGAAGGTGCTGTGAGCAAGAACTTACTTATTCGCACAGAAGATGTGCAAGTTTTACATGGTTTTGACTCTGTTGAGCACGCTCAAAATTATCTACAAAGTGATATGTTCAAAAATGATGTTTTTGTTGGACTTCAACCACTTTGGAAACAAGATCCAGATGTTCGTATTTATGGCTTGTAATAAGGACTTAAAATTGTCGTATTCACGGCAATTTTTTATTATAGTTTGACAATTAAAAAAGCCACCCAAAGATGACTTTTCTGTCTTAAATGGCATTTTTATCCATTCCTAATTTACGTTGAACAAATTTAACAATTTCCACGATGATAATCATGGAGAAACTTCCAATGAGAACGGCTGCCCATTGTGAAAAGTCTAATTTTGTTACATGGAAAATTCCTTCTAGTGGCTCAACCAAAATGGTAGAAGCCAATAAAATGAATGAAACAAGAATAGACCAGTTGAAAGTTTTAGATTTGAACGGCCCAACTGTTAGAAGTGATTGATAAACAGATTTTACATTAAAGGCATGGAAAAGCTGGATTAGTCCAAGCGTTGCAAAGGACATGGTCAACGCATCCGCATGAATGGCTCTCATGTCACCAACATGGACAGGATTCATCAAAGCATAAGCATAAACACCGAGTACCAAAGCACCTTGCAAAAGCCCTTGATAAATAATCGAACTCATGACGCCACCTGAGAAGAAGCTAGACTTACGACCACGCGGTTTATGAGTCATCACACCTGGCTCAGCAGGTTCAACCCCCAGAGCAATAGCTGGGAAAGTATCTGTCACAAGGTTAATCCAGAGAAGATGAACCGGCTGCAGCACATCCCAGCCAAAAAGAGTTGCAAGGAAAATCGTCAACACTTCTGCTGTATTGGCTGAAAGCAAGTATTGAATGGTCTTTTGAATGTTAGAGAAGACTTTCCGTCCTTCCTCAACAGCCACGATAATCGTTGCAAAATTATCATCAGCCAAAATCATGTCAGAAGCACCTTTCGACACTTCTGTACCTGTAATCCCCATTCCGATACCGATGTCGGCTGTCTTCAAGGCTGGTGCATCATTTACACCGTCACCTGTCATAGCAACCACCTTACCTTGACGTTGCCATGCTTTAACAATCCGCACCTTATGCTCAGGAGATACACGCGCATAGACAGAATATTGACCAACAACTTTTTCAAACTCTTCGTCTGACAATTCGTTAAGCTCAGCACCAGTCATGACATGGTCTTTACTATCATCATTGATAATTCCAAGGCGTTTAGCAATAGCCTCCGCTGTGTCTTGGTGGTCACCTGTAATCATAATTGGACGAATACCTGCTTCTTTAGCCACTCGAACAGCTTCAGCAGCTTCTGGGCGTTCAGGGTCAATCATCCCAATCATACCTGTGAAAATTAAATCATTTTCAAGATTTTCAGATGTTAAGTTTTCTGGAATTTCATCAATAATTTTATAGGCACCAGCTAAAACACGCAAAGCCTGATGGGCCATACCTGAGTTATTTTCCTTAATTAACTGAGTCGTTGCCTCATCAATCGGCGCAATATCGCTTGCCTTGTCACGAGCCACACAACGTTTTAAAAGTTGATCTGGCGCACCTTTTACAGCAACCAAGAATTTACCATCTGGCAAAGGATGAATGGTTGACATAAGCTTACGATCAGAATCAAATGGCAATTCTGCGACACGAGGATATTTCTCTAAGAAAGCTTTAACATCATACCCTTTATCAAGTGCATACTGAACAAAGGCTGTTTCTGTTGGGTCACCAATGAGTTTCCCGTCTTGGTCAATTTTAGTATCATTAGCAAGTACAACGGAACGTAGCAACGGTAAGTCGAGTCCAAGGTCAATATCTTGTTTTGCTTCATGCAAACTGCCGTCATAAAAGACTTTTTCAACCGTCATCTTGTTCATGGTCAAGGTCCCCGTCTTATCAGAAGCAATAATTTCAGTCGAGCCAAGCGTCTCAACTGCAGGGAGCTTTCTAACAATGGAATTTCTCTTCGCCAAAACTTGTGTGCCAAGTGCCAATACAATGGTCACAATAGCAGGAAGTCCTTCTGGAATCGCTGCTACAGCAAGTGCGACTGATGTCATCAATTCGCCCAGCGGGTCTTTTCCTTGAACGAATACGCCGACCACAAAAGTGATTGCTGCAATGATTAAAATCGCATAGGTCAGCACTTTTGAAAGACCATTTAGATTTTGCTTGAGTGGGGTATCTGTTTCATCAGCATTTTGGAGCATACCAGCAATATGACCGACCTCTGTAAACATACCTGTATTGACAACGACACCCATTCCACGTCCATACGTGACGTTTGAATTTTGGAAAGCCATATTGATGCGGTCGCCAATACCTGCATCAGCAGCTACATCAACAGTCAAATGTTTTTCAACTGGAACGGATTCACCAGTCAGAGCCGCTTCTTCAATTTTTAAAGAATTTGCCTCTAAAAGACGCATGTCGGCAGGAACCACGTCCCCCGCTTCAAGCATAACGATGTCTCCAGGGACTAGTTCTTTTGAGTCTATTTCTGTCACATGTCCGTCACGCAGCACATGCGCAGCTGGACTAGACATGGATTTGAGCGCTTCAATCGCTTCTTCTGCCTTTCCTTCTTGGTAAACTCCAAAAATAGCGTTAATGATGACAACGGCTAAAATAATAATGGCATCCGCAATATCTTCACCACCTGAAGTCACAACCGAAAGAATAGCCGCAATCAGCAAAATAAGAATCATCAAATCCTTAAATTGCTCGATAAATTTCATCAGAAGAGATTTTTTCTCTCCCTCATCCAGTTCATTGCGTCCGTATTCATTTAAACGCTTAGCGGCTTCATTGCTTGATAAACCTTGCTCAGAAGTTTCTAAATTTTTTAAAACTTCCTCCGAACCTTGCGTATAAAACGCTTGGCGTTTTTGTTCTTTTGACAAACTATTTCCTCCTTTGATCCCTTTTTGACAAACAAAAAGAGACCTGTTTATTGCAACAAGTCTCGCTGTTTCATACAAGGCCGGAAATTGCTTTCGTATTGACGACCTTGTAACGGATATCCCGCTAGCTACTCCCTTGAGTGTTTTTATTATACCAAATTCTTCAATTTTTTCAAGCAAAAAAAGTTCAATTTCTATCTATTTTGCCGAACAGATAACAAGACGCAATAAATAAAATAATCGCTATGACGATTGTTCCTGCTAGGTCAAAGAACCTATCGCCTCTCGTTATAAAAAAACAAATAAATCTACTGAGAATGAAAATAGCCGCGGTCACTAAACTAGGAAGGATTCTTTTCATATCTTTCTATCTCCACGAAATTTCCATTTGATAATCCGCAAAAGTTCGCTCGCCGTCAGGCGTTCTCAATTGATAATGAAGTTCAAGTGTCTGCTTTTTCAAATCAACTTGGTAATGGCTTGTTTTCGTGATAAATTGCTGCATGCCTATTGGTGTCGGAATCCCAACCAAAGCTTCTCCCTCTTTGATAAATCGCATCAAGGATTTAGGAGTGGAGAAGCGTGTCATGACCAGTTCTTCATCATGAAACTTCAGCACAACCTTCTCTCCTTCTTCATTTTTAAACAATAAATAATGATAAGCGCCTTTTTGAGTCCAATCTACATCGTAACTTTGGTCAATTTGCTCTACTTGCTCATCTATTTGAATTCGATTTTGGATTCTAAGTTTCACTCTTCAAATTTCCTCGTCTTCCTATTTCTTTTTTCATTTTAGCAGAAAATCAAAAATATTTCTCCCATTTTTTCTTATACTTTTATTTTACCATAGCTCTGAATGGGAGAATTTTTGAATTAAAACAGCAAGTTTGAATCGCTATTTTAAGAGTTTATAGACTACTTTGTTATTTGGACTGCTAGACGAGATGTGGTATAATAGAGCCATGATTGAAAAAGTATTTCGTGATCCCGTCCACAATTACATTCATGTGGATCACCAAGTCATCTATGATTTAATAAACACCAAAGAATTTCAACGACTGCGCCGCATTAAACAGTTAGGAACTTCCGGCTATACTTTTCACGGAGGCGAGCACAGCCGTTTTTCGCATTGCCTCGGAGCATATGAAATTTCAAGACGAATCACAAAGATATTTGACGAAAAATATCCAGAGGTTTGGGATCGTCATGAAAGCTTACTTGTCATGGCAACAGCGCTCTTGCACGATGTAGGTCACGGTGCTTATTCACATACTTTCGAGCGTCTCTTTGATACTGACCACGAGGAAATTACACGCCAGATTATCACAAACCCTGAAACAGAGATTAACCAAGTTCTCATTCAAGTTTCGCCTGATTTTCCGGAAAAAGTAGCCAGCATTATCAATCACACCTATCCAAACAAACAGGTGGTGCAGCTCATTTCCAGTCAGATTGATGTCGATCGCATGGACTATCTCTTGCGAGATTCCTACTACACAGGCGCTTCTTATGGGCAATTTGATTTAACACGGATTTTGCGCGTTATTTGTCCTGTTGAAAATGGTATCGCTTTCAAACGCAATGGTATGCATGCCGTGGAAGACTATGTCGTCAGTCGCTACCAGATGTATATGCAGGTTTATTTTCACCCTGCTAGTCGGGCAATGGAAGTGCTCTTGCAAAACTTGCTCAAGCGAGCGAAATTTCTCTACGCAAAACAGAAAGACTATTTTGCGCTCTCTTCTCCCAACCTTATTCCTTTCTTTGAAAAAAGAGTGACTTTAAAAGATTATCTTGCTTTGGATGACGGCGTGATGAATACTTATTTCCAGGTCTGGATGACAAGCCCTGATACGATTTTATCTGACTTGGCACAGCGTTTCATCAACCGCAAAGTCTTTAAATCCATTATTTTTTCAAAAGAAAATGAGAAATATCTGAATGTTATGCGGGATTTGGTTGCAGAAGTCGGTTTTGATCCTGACTACTATACCGCTATTCACCGCAATTTTGATCTGCCTTATGATTTTTATCGTCCAGATGTCGAAAAACCACGCACTCAGATTGAAATTATCCAAAAGGATGGTAGCCTCGCTGAGTTATCCACTTTATCCCCTATCGTCGAAACATTAGCAGGTACAAGGCATGGCGACAACCGTTTCTATTTTCCAAAAGAAATGCTAAAAGAAGCTGGACTTTTTAGTGAAAATAGTAAGACTTTCTTGTCGTATATCAAAAACGATCAATTTATTTATGGAGAATCACACGAACATGAACATTAAACTAATTGCCGTTGACATTGACGGAACTTTATTAAACAACAAAAGAGAAGTCACATCAGAAGTTTTTTCTGCTGTACAAGATGCCAAAGCTGCTGGAGTAAAGATTGTCATTGCAACCGGACGTCCCATTCCAGGAGTGAGAAATTTGCTCGAAGAATTACATCTAAATGAGCCAGGTAATTATGTCATTACCTTCAATGGCGGGCTGGTTCAAGATACAGTCACTGGGGAAGAATACATCAAAGAACCTTTGTCCTATGAAGATTATCTGGATATCGAATGCCTCAGTCGCAAGCTAGGGGTTCACATGCACGCTATCACTAAAGACGGTATTTATACTGCTAACCGTAACATTGGAAAATACACCGTTTATGAAGCTGGGCTGGTCAATATGCCAGTCTACTACCGCACTCCAGAAGAAATGGTAGATAAAGAAATTGTCAAAATCATGTATATTGACGAACCAGAAATTTTGGATCAAGCAATCGCCAAACTTCCAAAAGAATTGTACGACAAGTACACACTCGTGAAATCTGCACCTTTTTACTTAGAAATTGTCAAAAAAAATGTCAACAAAGGAGCTGCAGTCGTGCATCTGGCAGAAAAATTAGGATTGACAAAAGAAGAAACTATGGCGATTGGTGACGAAGAAAATGATCGTTCTATGCTAGAAGTCGTGGGAAATCCTGTTGTAATGGAAAATGGAACCGATGAACTGAAAAAAATCGCCAAATACATTACCAAATCAAACGATGAATCCGGCGTTGCATACGCTATTAGAGAGTGGGTTTTAAACTAATGTACACTTATAAAATCGGAATTTCTGCTCAAGAACACGATGATTTTGTTAAGGCAAGTTCTCAAACCAACTTGCTTCAAAGTGCTTCTTGGGCAAAGGTCAAAGATAATTGGGACAATGAACGAATTGGCTTTTACAAAAATGACCAATTAGTGGCTTCTGCTAGCATTCTCATCAAGCCTCTACCGCTCGGTATGACTATGCTTTATATTCCTCGCGGTCCTATTATGGATTATCATGATCAGGAATTACTGCAATTTGTCCTGAATTCCTTGAAACAATTTGCTAAAACTAAAAAAGCTCTTTTTATCAAGTTTGATCCGAGTCTTTTCCTCGTGCAGGCTCAAATTGGAGAAGACAGAAAAGAACAGCAAGAAACACTTGACGTGATTCAAAATCTCCAGAAAGCTGGAGCGATTTGGGTGGGACGGACAGAATCACTTGATGAAACGATTCAACCACGTTTTCAAGCAAATATTTATAAGGACAATTTCAGCGAAGAACTTTTATCGAAGAGCACACGTCAAGCCATTCGCACCGCACGCAACAAAGGTATTCAAGTCCAATTTGGTGGCAAAGAGCTTTTGGATGATTTCTCTGCTTTAATGAAAAAAACAGAGAATCGGAAAAGCATTCATCTACGCGGGCAGGATTACTATCAAAAACTGCTGGATACTTATCCTGAGCATTCCTATATCACACTTGCAAGCATTGACTTAAACGAGCGTCTGGAAAGTCTCCAAGCTCAAAAAGTTAAGGCTGAAAAAGAAGCCAGCAAGTTCACTGAAAAAACTAAGCCCGGTAAAATTGAAAATAACAAGCAAGAACAAAAACGACTGCAAGAAGAAATGAATTTCTTGTCAGAAAAAATAGCACAGGGAACAACCAATGTTCCTCTCTCTGGAACATTGGTTCTAGAATATGGAGCTACCTCTGAAAATATCTATGCTGGAATGGATGAAGAGTACCGCCGCTACCAGCCAGCTCTCCTCACTTGGTATGAAACAGCAAAGCACGCCTTCGACCGTGGAGCGGACTGGCAAAACATGGGCGGTGTTGAAAATGATTTAGACGGCGGACTTTATCACTTTAAGTCCAAGTTCAATCCAACTATTGAAGAGTTTGTCGGAGAGTTTAACTTGCCAACCAATCCACTCTATCATCTCTCTAACCTTGCTTATACTTTGAGAAAGAAATTCCGCAGCAAACACTAAGAAAGGAATCGTATGACATTCAGACAACTTAGTCAGGAAGAATTTGTAAACCATAGCGCGTCTTGCGCTCAACGTTCTTTTATGCAAACAGTAGAAATGGAAAAGCTCTTAGCGAAACGCGGTTTTACTTGCCAATATGTCGGTCACACAAATGAACTTGATGAAGTGACTGTTTCAGCTGTGCTCTACAGTATGCCCATGACAGGCGGACTTCACATGGAAATCAATTGCGGTCCTGTTTCAACAAATCCTCACGACCTGCAACACTTTTACCGTGAACTCAAGACCTATGCCAAAGAAAATGGTGCTTTAGAGCTAGTTGTCAAACCTTATGAAACTTATCAAACATTTGACAGCAATGGACAGCCTACTTCGCTCGAAAAAACAGAATTGATAAAAGATTTGACAGACTTAGGTTATGAATTTGATGGCTTGCAGACAGGTTATCCAGGTGGCGAACCTGATTGGCACTATGTCAAAGATCTGGCAGGTCTTACCGAAAAAGACCTCATCAAATCCTTCAGCAAAAATGGCAAATCAACCGTCAAAAAAGCGAATACTTTCGGCATTCAACTAAAAAAATTGAAGAGAGACGAATTAAATATTTTCAAGGAAATCACTTCTGCCACCTCCGAACGTCGTGAATATAGCGATAAATCATTAGATTATTATCAAGATTTCTATGATGCTTTTGGCAATCAAGCGGACTTCATGATTGCAACGCTTAATTTTCAAGATTATTTGCAACATCTGCAACATGATCAAGAAAAACTAAAACAAAAAATTCAAAAATTAAAAGCGGATTTAGAAAAAAATCCTCAGTCAGAGAAAAAACACAATCAACTGCGTGAATTCTCTAGCCAATTTGAAAGTTTTGAAACACGCAAAGCCGAAGCGCAAGAATTGATAGATAAATATGGAACAGAAGACCAAGTTCTTGCAGGCAGCCTTTTCCTGTACACACCACAAGAGGCAACTTACCTCTTTAGTGGTTCCTATCCTGAATTTAACAAATTTTATGCTCCAGCGCTTCTCCAAGAATACGTCATGAAAGAAGCTATCAAGCGAGGTATTCCTTTTTATAATTTTCTTGGTATTACTGGAATTTTCGACGGGTCTGACGGCGTTCTCCGTTTCAAACAAAACTTCAATGGTTACATTGTTCGTAAAATGGGCACTTTCCGCTATTATCCACAGCCATTAAAATTTAAAATTCTCAGTTTGATTAAAAAACTGCTACGGCGCGCTTAAAACTCTCAAACAGCTTTTTGAGAGTTTTTAAATATTCGTATTTTAGATAGGACTTATCAAATATGCTGAAACGATTTATTTCAAAAAAACTACTAGCGATTTACTTTCTGTTTATCGTGCCGACATGGATTGATTCAGTTTTAAACCCAACGCTCGTTCGGATGATTATTGATAATTTTCAAACGAAAAATCTAAAAATTCTCTGGCAAATCTTGATGTTGGGAATTCTTGGAAATATGCTGATTGTCTTAGGTTTGGCAGGCAAACGCTATTTCTATGCAAAAATCATTGCAGACTTCAATACGAATATAAAAGGAAAGATGTTTGCTACTTTTTTGTATAAAAGTCAACTGTCAAATGAAGATATTCTTTCTGACTTGGAAAATGATGTAAAGCAAATTGATAGTTTTTACCATTCCTCGTTGAATTCCCCTAGAAATAAAATTATTGTGGACAACATCGTTTGAAAATTTTAAAATTCGCCCCGTTGTAAAATAAAGTGTAATAAAAAGGCCAGCATAACTATCCTGACCTTTTTAAACTTCCACTATTATCCATCTAAAAACTTCCGCCACTACCCCCGTGACTTCTGTCTGAGGAAGATGTATGTGTACTACTACCCCCAGAATCACTGGAGCTGCTAGGCTCCGGTTTTGCTTTCTTATCTACATTTGAGTAGAGGAAGAATTCTTGAGCATTGGTAATCTGGAGACTATTTTTCTTGATGTAATCAGCGGCTCCGGTTTTATAATAAACAGATTTGAGCTGACCTTTCATTCCTGTTACGATGAGAAAGGCGAGACCAAAGCCGATAGCCAATGCTCCTGGAATCCAGTACCAACTTAAGGGCTCCTTAGGGAGATTTTTTACATCATAAGGCTGTCCTTTTCGTGCTTGAGTGAGGAAATCATCACACTGCTCAGCGTAGGTTGTAAAAGCAGCATTGTAGTCACCATCTTTTAAATCAGGTAAGAACTGCTTTGATAGGTAGTCTAAGCCAGCATCGGTAAAAGCAGTGATGCCGTAGCCCGTCGTTGAAATATGCCACTTCCGTTCTGCCATACTGATTAAGAAAAGCACCCCATCGTGGTTTTTTCCTTGACCGTAGCCATTGTAGTCGAAGTAGTCATCTGCGAAGTCTTGGGCGCTCTTTCCTTCCAGACTCTTGACGGTCACAACAACGACATCGCATTTTTGGCGCTGACTAATGTCTTTGAGCTTTGCTAACAGGGCCTTTTCTTGCTTTGGCTTCAGCAAATCAGCATCATCTACAAGTAATTTATTAGCTGATGTATCTAGCAATTTGACTACCTTATTGAGATAATATCGAACACCACTATAGTTGTTTTTCCCACTATCAAAAGCTTGCCAAAGTATGTCATCACTCTTTGCGCCTAGCTTTTCTTTAGCGTTTCCAGCATAATATAGGATCCATTCATTTTTTTCTTTATCAACAGCAAGGAGAATACCTTCAGCTGTGCCTGCAGATTCTTGATAAACCTTTTCAGCATAGGCCAAAATACCACCTTCACCTACTGATTTTGCTGCCAAAAAGTAAACTTTAAAATGATATTGTTCTTCAATAGCTTTAGCCGCTTTGTTAATCTCTGTTATTTCCTTGCTTGAAAAGGCTGAGACTTCATCACGAATATAGTTGGTTTCTTCTGCACAGACAGTCCCAATCATGAGAAAGGAGAGAAGAAGAGTTGTCAGTAAAATTATGAATTTCTTCAACATAATCTTATCCTCCCTTCTTACAGTAAGTGAATCATCCATACAGCCGCATAACTAACTAAACTTGCCGCCACGCCCAGTCCAATTAGCCAACGTCTATAAGCTTGCTTGTCTAAGGGCAAATCTCCGACGAATTTACCAGTCTGACCATTCATCGCAAAGACAAACTTTTTGCCCTTCCAAGTCGTATTTAAGAGCCAAACTGGATAGAGAACATACTTAGTTGAACCATTTATCAAGCGAATATTCGAAGATTCTGGGGTAACAGTAGAAAACCCCGTAACTGTGTCTTCAAAGGCTTCCTCCGTGCTTTGCTTGACACGGTTGTTAGCATGAGTAATGCTCTCCTCGGCTCCGACATCATATTTATCTGCTAGGTATCCTGCTAGGTAAGCTGTCTGAAAATCAACAGCTTCTGAAAAATCAAAGGGTTCAATGGATTCCATTAATTGATCATCCAATTTACTTGAACCGTCTACTGGGATATGTTCAAACGCTAACTGACCGGAACGAATAACTGAAAAATAGCTTGTTTCGGTATAGTCATACTCACTATCACTCCATGTTCTAATCCTGCTTGCTTTATAATGAACATCCGCATCTGCTTCTGTGTCAAAAAGCCAGAATGGAACATAAACCCCCTTTACTTCATCAATATGATTTTGGTCTTTAAAAACTTTTGGCAAGAGACGTTTCCCCATGAGATGCTTATTCAGACTCGCCTTTGCTGCCTTTTTATCTAATTTGAATGGAATCACATAATCTGGCTTTAAATCACCAGCAAAACGTCCCATCATAACGACAGGATTATCGCAGAATGGACAGGAAGTGGCTGCTGTTGACTCGTCAGCAACAATTTCACCACCACAAGATTTACAGACATAAACTGACAGTTGATCAATCTCGCCTGTATCCCATTCACCACCAGCTTGCGTACTCCAAGTCATATTTTCATCGGTCTGGGTTTTTAATTGTTCATCCAATTCCTTCAAACTTGACATATCCAATTCGGAATCACAATAAGGACACTTCATTTTCTGAATTGAACTATTAAATTCAAGAGCACCACCACAATTTGGACATTTATATTCTTGTAAATCAGCCATGATGATCTCCTTTCTACTGTCATCGAACTATGAGATAGTTAGAAAAGTTTTAAACAAGGTCATTTTCATCAAAGATATTGCCACATTCAGGGCAGAATTTAGGTGGATTATAAGCATCTTCTGGTTGCCAGCCACAATTGCTGCAACGGTATTGACGGCGGGTTTCTGGTTTCGGTTGACCACAGTTTGAACAGAATTTACCATTATTGATAGTCCCACAAGTACAAGTCCAGCTGTCACTCACAGGTTTTGGTGAACCGCATTCAGGACAGAATTTACCTGAAGCTTCATGTCCATTTGGACAAGTCCATTTATCCGTAGTAGTTTGGGTTTGAGAGGCTGCACTCGCTGTTTGCGTTTGCTGACTAGCGGCCTGCTCTTGTCCCATCGCAAAAAGATTTTGAGCATTCATACCGCCTGCGCCCGCTGCCATTCCTACTCCCATAAAGCCAGTCATCGCACCACCTGGATTTTCAGCCGCTGCTTTCATAGCATCTGCCTGCGCACCAACTAAGGTAGCCGCTGCCATGGTTGGATCCTTCATAATAGCCACACGTTGAGCCTGCTTAATCATTTCAGCATCTTCGTCTGGAAGAGTTACTGAACCAAGAGCTACACTAATGACTTTCAAGCCACGCAGTTCTCCCCATTTGCTAGAGAGCGCTTCATTCATGGCATTTTCAAGTTCTGTATTGTGGCTAACGATTTGATTTGGTCGCAATTCTAAATCAGACAATGCAGCGAATGCTGGTTGAAGAGCACTGATAAATTCTGTTTTCAGTTGTGATTCTAACTCTTCACGCAAATATTCTTTTTCCACATTGCCACAGACATTGGTATAGAAAAGAAGTGGGTCTGCAATCTTATAAGAATAAACACCAGAGCAACGGACAGAAACATCTACATCTAAGCCGATTTTTGAATCCACCACACGAAATGGAATTGGGTTTGGTGTGCCAAACTTATTATCAATCAGCTCTTTTGTATTGAAATAGTAAACACGTTGATCTTTGCCTGTATCACCACCATAAGTGAAACGTTTTCCAATTTGTTTAAAAGTTTCCTTAATGGAATTGCCTAAATTACCTGTAAAAATACTAGGCTCGCTAGACGTGTCATAAGTGAATTGACCAGGCTCGGCACAGACTTCAACAATTTTTCCCTGCTCGACAATCATCATACACTGACCGTCTGCAACAGCAATTCCAGAACCATTCGAAATAATGTTGTCGTTACCTTTCGTGTTGGATGAACGTCCAGATACTTGCTTTTGTCCTTTGACCACCATGACAGACTTGTCCATGGCATCACAGTAAAAGAATTCTTTCCATTGATCAGCCAATACGCCGCCTACGGCACCAATTCCTGCTTTAATGAGTCCCATAAGAATCTCCTTTCTCTCTTTAAAAAACATGTTCCCGCTACCTTAAACTGTACTACTAAACGACATCATCTCCTTTGTCATAAATTTGTGAATTTTTACAAAAAATCATACGCTAACTAGCAATATCTGTCTTTTTATCGCAACACGATTAGCTGTATGAAAGCGCTTTATCTTCAAAACCATTTTACCATATTTTTATAAAATTGTAACTATCAAAAATATAAGTGAATCGTAAGGAAATTGGAATAACTATCTTTTTCAGTCAAAAAGTCTTTATAAAACACCATGACTTAATCGTACAAATAAAAAAACGAATAATTCCGACGGTCTGACTAACAGAAAATCGAAACTGTTCGTTTTTTGTATGATTTTTATGCAACTCTCTTAGATTTCATTTTTTGAAATCCTTGTAGAGACAAGCACAGATCTATCTCGCTTAAAGTAATATGACATTACAATTTTTCAGGAACAGCTGTAAGTAATTCTTGAATAGCTGCTTGGTTGCTTCCTCCAGCCATAGCCATATCTGGTTTACCACCACCACGACCAGCTACGATTGGAGCAAGTTCCTTGATTAGATTGCCAGCGTGAATATCTTTTGTTTTGCTAGCCACAAGAACATTCACTTTCTCACCAATGGCTGCCACAAGGACAAGAACGTCTGAATAGTCTTTTTGTTTCCAAGTGTCTGCAAAAGTGCGTAGAGCACCCGCATCAGATACAGAAACTTGGCTGGCAATAAAGCTGTGTCCATTAGCTTCCTGAACATTCTTGAAGACTTCACCTGAAGCAGCGGCGGCGGCTTTTTCTTTCAGCTCAGCATTTTCTTTTTGCAATTGGCGAAGTTGTTCTTGCAAGGCTTCAACCTTACGTGATACTTCTTTCATTTGTGGGACTTTCAATGTCGTTGCAATAGCTTTCAAAGCATCTTCTTCCTGACGATACGCTTCAAATGCTTCTTTGCTGGTTACCGCAAGAATGCGACGAGTTCCTGAGCCAATTCCTTCTTCTTTGACAATCTTAAAAAGACCAATTTCAGAAGTATTCTTCATGTGAGTACCACCACACAGCTCAATAGAATAATCTCCAATTGTCACCACACGAACTTCTTTGCCGTATTTTTCACCGAAGAGAGCCATTGCTCCCATTTCTTTAGCCGTATCAATGTCTGTTTCAATCGTTTTGATGTCAATGGCTTCCCAGATTTTTTCATTGACTTCTTGCTCAATGCGACGTAGTTCTTCTGCTGTAACTGCTTGGAAATGAGTGAAGTCAAAGCGAAGAAATTCTACTTCATTAAGAGAGCCTGCTTGCGTTGCGTGTTTACCTAAAACATTGTGAAGAGCCGCATGAAGTAAGTGTGTCGCTGTGTGATTTTTCATAACACGATGACGACGATTGTGGTCAATTTCAAGCTTATATTCTTGGTTTAGCGTGAGTGGTGCTACCACTTCTACCGTATGGAGCGGTTGTCCATTTGGGGCTTTTTGAACATCTACAACTTGGGCAATGAGTTGACCTTCAGAGTCAAAAATGTGTCCATGGTCTGCCACTTGTCCCCCCATTTCAGCATAAAATGGTGTCTCTGAAAAAACAAGGTAAGCCTTCCCAGTTGAAACTTCTTCAACTTCTTCGTCAGCTGCCACAATCGCAACCAACTTCGCAAATAAAGCCTCTTTTTCATAGTTAAAGTGGCTTTCAGCTGTAATGTTTTGCAAGGTTTCATTTTGCATGCCCATAGATCCACCTTTAACAACACTAGCCCGTGCGCGTTCTTGCTGCTCTTTCATGGCAGCTTCAAAGCCTTCGCGGTCTACTGTCATACCAGCTTCTTCAGCAATTTCTTCGGTCAATTCTACTGGGAAACCATAAGTATCATACAGTTTAAAGACATCCGTTCCTGAAATAACAGACTGTCCTTTTGCCTTTAACTCTTCTACAATGCTTTGTGCAAAGTGTTGACCTGAATGAAGCGTGCGAGCAAAGGATTCTTCTTCACTTTTGATGATTTTTTCGATAAAATCTTGCTTTTCAAGCACTTCTGGATAATAGCTTTCCATAATCTTTCCAACAGTTGGAACGAGTTTATAAAGGAAAGGCTCATTGATCCCTAATTTTTGACCATGCATCGAAGCACGACGGAGCAAACGACGCAGAACATAGCCCCGCCCTTCATTTCCTGGAAGTGCGCCGTCCCCAATAGCAAATGACAGAGAGCGGATATGGTCTGCAATGACCTTAAAGCTCATATTGTCACCGTCTGGATTGTAATTCTTACCAGATAATTTCTCTACTTCACGAATAATCGGCATAAAGAGGTCTGTTTCAAAATTTGTTTTTGCCCCTTGGATGACAGCCACTAAACGCTCTAAGCCTGCACCCGTATCAATATTTTTGTGAGGCAACTCCTTGTATTCACTTCGTGGAACAGCTGGATCAGCATTGAATTGAGACAAAACAATATTCCAAATTTCAATGTAACGATCATTTTCAATATCTTCTGCAAGTAAACGAAGTCCTTGATGTTCAGGATCAAATGCTTCCCCGCGGTCAAAGAAGATTTCTGTATCGGGCCCAGAAGGTCCTGCCCCAATTTCCCAGAAATTGTCCTCAATTGGAATCAAATGGCTTGGATCGACACCAACTGAAATCCAACGATTATAAGAATCATGATCATCTGGATAGTAAGTCATGTAAAGCTTGTCTTTTGGAAAATCAAACCAGTCAGGACTAGTCAAGAGCTCAAAAGCCCATTCAATCGCTTCATCACGGAAATAATCACCAATAGAAAAATTTCCTAACATTTCAAACATGGTATGGTGCCGCGCTGTTTTTCCGACATTTTCAATATCGTTCGTCCGAATCGCTTTCTGCGCATTGGTAATCCGTGGATTTTCTGGAATAATAGTCCCATCAAAATACTTCTTTAACGTTGCAACCCCAGAATTAATCCACAGCAAGGTTGGGTCATTGACTGGTACTAGACTAACAGACGGTTCGACAGCATGACCTTTTGAAGCCCAAAAATCTAGCCACATTTGGCGTACTTGAGCACTTGATAATTGTTTCATTTTCTTCTCCTTAAAACATTTCTCAAACTTATTTTTCTATTGCCCATGTGAGTTTTAAGAACTACTTTCAAAAGCTTCTACATAGTCAATAGCCACACACAAAGAGATGACTAAATCAGCATAGGCATCTTCATAAATTACAACTTGATAAGTGGACATCAGGTGCAAGAGCTCTTTTGAAATCTCTGCAATCACTTGTCCTTGCGCATCCAGCAGACGAAATTCCAAATCCCAGATATTCCCCTCGATGCGCAGACCTAAGTTATCAAATTCATATTTATCTCGTAAAAAAGTAAGCTTTTTACGGATATAAAAACTCGAACCATTGCGCAATTGAATTTCAAATTGAGGTAAGAAGGTTAGCACAGTCTTTTGAATTTGGCTGACTACTTCACCCTTGTCATCATAAATCGTAAAGGTTTTGGGAATTTTTAAAAAGCTCCCCTCTACTTGATAATCAATGTTTCCACGATCGTCTTTGATGTCAAACTTCTCACCACCAAAGCGAAATTTTTGTTTTACAAGATAGGTCTTCATGACGATCCCTCGCAAAAAGACAAGTCCACTAGACGAAGGGCGAAAAACCGCGGTACCACCTTCATTCAATGAACTTGTCATTCTCATTATGTATGCAATTTTTTTCTTTGAGTAGCATGATTTTTGTTCTTACATGGCTTGCAGCACCGCCAATTCTCTGGGCTAAGAGGTCAAAAATCAATTCTCAATAGTCCTATTATACTCACTTATGAGCTTTTCGTCAACTTATTTTGATGAAGATGACGAACTAGATGTTGATTTGCTATCTGACTTGACATATTGTGAGAATAGACTTTGGAAAGCTTGATCTTTCACTTTAATATTGGCTGCTTGTAATTCTTTGGCAACAATTTTTTGGATAAAGGTTCGATCATTTTGCTTTTGTGTCAAGATAACATTTTTCAGTTGTTTCTTATAGTCTTTCCAATTCGCTGATTTTTCAGACTTACTATTTAGTTTCACAATGTAATAACTTGAAGAATAGGTTGATGATTTAACGGTGATAACATCCGAAATACCGTTTGCTTCAAGAGCAAAAGCAGCCTTTTTAACAGCATCTGGAACATCTGTTGAAGCCGAGTCAAACTTCACTTCGCCACCCTTATCTTTTGTCTTCTTATCTGTAGAATTTTCTTTGGCAATCTGTCCGAAATCAGCACCTTCGGCTTTTGCTTTCTCCAATATTTCTTTTGCTTTGTCTTGGTTATCCACTTTGATGATTTGAGCAGTCACTTCTGGTGTATAAGATTCGTATGCTTTTTTATAATTTGCATCTGTCAATTCTTTTTCAGCTGCTTTTTTGACAGCATATTCGACCAATTTATTGGTTCTGATTTGTTCACGATAAGTATCTTCCGTCAATCCTGCTCTTGCCAATACTTGTTGGAAAGCAGTTCCGTAAGTGCTCTTACTCTTATTGAACGTTTCATTGACTTCTTTTTCTGTAACATGT
This sequence comes from Streptococcus sp. HMSC36C04, assembly GCF_001839535.1. Classification (NCBI taxonomy): domain Bacteria; kingdom Bacillati; phylum Bacillota; class Bacilli; order Lactobacillales; family Streptococcaceae; genus Streptococcus; species Streptococcus sp. HMSC36C04. Next base: position 120,338 of record NZ_KV841606.1, read on the forward strand.
TTACCATAGCTCTTTTCAAAAACTTCTTGAATGGTCATATTGAGAAGTACTTGTTGAGCGGCTGCATTATTTTTCACTTTGTTATAGAAATCATTGACAGTGATTGTATTTCCTTTCATTGTGATAATATCTTTACCACCAGCTTGCGAGCACGCCGCTAATGTTACAACTGACAAAAGCGTAATAGCTCCTGCTAGAATTTTTTTCTTCATTATGAAAACTCCTTTTTTTAATTCACTTTCTTATTGTACCATAAAATAGATTTAATATCTTAAATTTTCCTAAAAACTTTGAAAGTTTAGGAAAATATTAAGAATCTCATTCTTTTCTAATCATTAGAATGCCGTCACCAAGAGGCAACAAAGTTGCAGTCAAGTCAGGTTGATCTAGTGTTTTATCAAATAATTGGTGCAACCCTCGATAAATAGTTCGTTGACCTCGACGCACTTCCTTAATGTCTTTCACTATATCACCACCCTGAAAAACATCATCTATGATGATAATCCCTCCTGAAGCAAGGCGCTTCAGAACTTCCGGCAGAAAGACAACGTATTTGGACTTAGCAGAGTCCATAAAGACAAAGTCATAGCAATCTTTCAAACTAGGAAGAATATCCATTGCGTCACCTTCCAGCAATGTAATTTGCTTGCGCTTATCAAACTTAGCAAAGTTCGCTTTAGCAAGAGCAATCATTTCTGGATTGCGATCAATCGTTGTAATTTGAGCCTGCGGTGCATGTTCTGCCATTAAAAGAGCTGAAAAGCCAATGGCTGTTCCAATTTCCAAAACCTTTTCTGGCTGTAAAGTTTCTAATAGAAAACGAAAATAGGCAACTGTTTCATGAGGAATAATGGGAATATTTTCTGCATGAGCAAAAGTTTCGAGCTCTTTTAAAGAGCCCGAAACTTGTTTTTGCCGTGTCCGCATAAAATCGACGATTTCTTTTTTGACAACGGGACGACGCATATTGTGATTAGCATTTTTACTATAGGATTCGACCATTTTATGCCAATCCTAACTTTTCTACGAGTGCTTCAAATTCATCAAGACGACGCTCAAAGACTGCAAAGGTAGCATTGAGATAGTCTTCTTTTTCCATATCTACACCAGCTTTTTTAATGACATTTAGCGGATAATCAGAATTTCCTGCTTTCAAGTAGTTGAGATACTTCTCTTTATCTTCTTGCGTTCCGTTAACAATCTTATCAGCTAAGGCAGAAGCAGCTGAGAAACCGGTTGAGTATTGGAAAACATAGTAATCATAGTAGAAATGCGGAATCCGTGCCCATTCGTATTGAATTTGTGGGTTGTCCTCTTTCGTCAAACCATAATACTTTTCATTCAAACCTGCGTACAAATCATTCAAAAATTCACTCGTCAAGACTTGACCTTCTTGGTCAGCTTTGTGAATGGCATGTTCAAACTCGGCAAACTGAGTTTGGCGGAAAACAGTTCCACGGAAACCGTCCAAGAAATGATTCAGAATCGCAAAGCGGGTTTGATCGTCATCTACTTCTTCCAATAATTTCTCCGTAAGGATATTTTCATTGGTCGTAGAAGCAATCTCAGCTAAGAAAATAGAATAATCTCCGTAAACGTACGGCTGATTTTCACGAGTGTAGCTGGAATGCATGCTGTGACCAGTTTCATGAACCAGCGTAAAAAGATTGTCCAACGTATCTTGCCAGTTGAGCAACATAAAAGCATTGGTATCGTAAGAACCACCAGAATAAGCCCCAGAGCGCTTGCCTTGGTTTTCATAAACATCAATCCAACGATCTGAAAAGGCTTCTTTTACTCGACTTAGATAATCTTCTCCAAGGATAGCTAAGACTTCTTCTGCTTTCGTCAAGGCTTCCTCATAAGTAAATTTGTAATCTGCTTCTGACAATGGTGTATAGAGGTCGTACATTTTCAAATCAGAAAGACCTAAAATCTTTGCACGTAGCGCAATATAGCGATGTAAGAGTGGCAAATGTTTGTTGACCGCAGACACTAAGCTATCATAAACACTTTCTGGAATAAAGTTAGCAGACAAAGCAGCTTCACGCGCAGAAGAAAAATTACGAACTTTGGCATTATAATTATGAACTTTAACATTCGTTTGGAGTGTCTTAGCATAAGTGTGTTGGTATTGCTCATAGACGCTGTAAAGCGCTTCATAAGCTTCCTTGCGGACTGTACGATTTTTCGACTCCACTAAACTAATGTAATTTCCGTGCGTCAATTGCACTTCATTTCCTTCTTCGTCGTGTACGGTTGGAAAGACAATATCGGCATTGTCCAAAATTCCAAAAGTATCACCCGCAGCACTGAAGATTTCACCAGCACCTGCCAACAATTCTTCCTCACGCTGAGAAAGGATATGAGGTTTCTTTTGCAGTAGCTTATCAAAGAAGTGCTGATAGATTTGCAATTCAGGCTTTTCAGTTAAGAAAGTCTGATATTGCTCGTCTGTGATTGCCATAAATTCTGGTTCATAGAAAGCAAAGGCCTGTCCGAATTCACTATAAATAGCCATACCCTTGGCTTGGTATTCTTGGTATTTTGCCACGCGCGTATCTTGGTCATTTTTCATGTGAGCATAGGAATAGAGCTTTTCTATGCGACGCATTAAGTCCAATTGGATTTCTGTTGTTTTTAAAAGGCTATCAGCCGAATCCAAAAGATGACCTGCTAAGCTGCTGGCTCCTTTTAATTCTTTTGAAACTTGACTTAACTCTGCCTCAAAAGCTTCATCTGTTGGGAAAATCGTTGTTAGGTCCCAAGTGTATTTTTCTTCAATTTCATTTCTTTGTTTTGCCATAAAATTTCCTCCGTCCTTCCTATTCTATCATAAATATTGCCAAAAATCTTTGCATAAAAAGCTGGGGGATAGAGAATTTGGAGATTTTTATTTTTTTCATAATAAGCTGAAAATTGTTGGTAATAAGGTGTGAGGTCTTGAAAAATCTGACAAAAAGAGCTGGCACGAACAGGCTGAACCTGCGGATAAAAGTCACTAGCCGTTTTAGTCAATAAATTATCACCCGCTTGATACAATTCTGCCTGTAATTTCATCCATTTAGGTTGTTGATAATAGAGCTGTTGACGAACATAACGGCAAATATTTTTATCCTCTTTTGCTAAAAAACTGGTCATCTCCTGCCGTTGAAAGGGCGTTCGCAGAACAGTCAAAAGGCTGCCCTGACCAAAAGGAAAAGACTGGACCTTATATTGAGCTCGACCATGCAAATCTTCGTGAATCAGATACTTGAGCCGAATCTCCTGCTTTTTATCATCCAATTCCCACAGATAAAAGCCCATATTTTGACTGAAATAAAGAAAATCTTTTTGTAAATTAGTTAAAGAATCTTTCAGCCAAAGTTTCTTTCCTAATAGCCAAAGAACATGATAACCGTGCTGATGATAACTGTCCGTACGCTCTTTTAAGCGCTTTTGACTCAGCGAACTGCATTGAACTTCAAGCGCAATCTGTTTCTCTACTAACAGATCTGCAATTTGTTGCAATTTAGGTAAATACGCTTCCACTTGAACTGCATGATTAGACTTTCTGGCCCAAGTAAACAAGGCAGCTTTCAAATTCAGGTGTTCTGCGCTTTCATTTTCCGTATAAAAATGACAGTCTTTTAAAGAAATATGAGCAAAATGCGGTCGCATGACTCTTCCTTTTTTAAAACGGACCGCCTCCAAACAAGCTGGACAGAGAAATTTATCCAGCGGATTTACCGTATCTTCCACAGCATTTAGTAGGTTCCCATTTTCCTGACAAGCTATTAGCATAAATTATTTTCCCCTTTTACTGAAATTATTCGCAAAAAAGAGAAACTTCCGAAAAAGTTTCTCAAATCTTTTATAAGGGGAAACAAATTTATTGAATCGCTTCAGCACCGTTCATTTCTTCTTTGTACAACTTAGTATCATACATCTTAATAAATGGATACCAAATTACAAAGGCAGCCAGAGCACAGATAAGTGCAACCACAAAGGCACCAATATTACCACCTGAACCAACGTATACTCCAATACCAATAGGTGTTGGCCATGGTGTTTGGGCAATCGCTTTACCAGCTAGTCCAAGTTGAACAGACCAGTAACCAATCGAAGCAGAGACGATGGGAGCCAAAATAAATGGAACGGTCAATATTGGATTATATACAAGTCGAAGTAAGGATTATTTTCCCGATGGGAGTCAATAGCAAAGGACATATAGTAGCTAAAGCCAATATAGTCAACAGTGCCCGCCAGCAAATCTTCCTGATCCTGCTTGCTAAAGTCCACCTTGATTCCCTTTCTTTCCCAGTATTTGAGAATATGCTCAGGATATCGACCAAAGACATGCACGTCTGTAAAGTAATAACGCTTCTGCATAGCTTTCATAGCCATAAGAATATCCTTTGGATTACAAGTAGCCGGATAAATAGGGCACATGGCAATCATGCAACCGATTTGGAAGTCAGGATTGATTTCGTGACCAACCTTAACTGCACGCGCAGAAACTACTAACTCATAGTGAGCAGCCTGATACATGATTGCTTCGCGATCATCGCCTTCTTTATAAACAATCCCGGAGTTGGTGAAGGGATCAAAATCTTCCTGATAATTAGCTTGGTTGTTGATTTCATTGAAAGTCATCCAGTATTTGACTTTATCCTTATAACGCTCAAAAACAACTTCTGCAAAGCGTACAAAGAAGTCAATCACTTTACGGTTTTTCCAGCCACCATACTCAGTTACCAAATGATAAGGCATTTCAAAGTGAGACAAAGTGATAACAGGCTCAATACCATACTTGAGGCATTCGTCAAAAAGGTCATCATAAAATTGCAGACCAGCTTCATTAGGCTCTATTTCATCTCCTTTAGGGAAAATCCGCGTCCAGGCAATAGAAGTCCGGAAACACTTGAAGCCCATCTCTGCAAAAAGAGCAATATCTCCCTTGTAACGATGATAAAAATCAATGGCCTCATGGTTAGGATAGTACTTGCCTTCTAGGACCCCTGGGGTAATTTCCCGAGGCACTCCGTGACGAGTTGCGGTCATAACATCCGCCACACTGATACCTTTTCCACCTTCCTACCAGCCACCTTCCAGTTGATGTGCCGCAACAGCTCCACCCCAGAGAAATCCATCTTTAAAAGTTGACATATCTAAAGTCCTCCTGATTTTGATATTTTCATTATACATCTAAGAAAGCGCTTTTAAAATCTATATTTTTGCCACAATAATGCGGAAAAATGATAGATTCGTATTTATAGGTAGACTTTAATAAACGGAACTTCCCTTGATTTAATATCACCTTTTACTATTAGACTATCATTTTTAGCTATCTATCGAGCTATTGATTCCATTATCTGTACATGCCTCTTTTCATTCAAACATCAAAAGTAACAAAGTACTTAATAAAGGGGCTGGAAAAAATCCAGTCCCTTTATACTTCTCTTAACCAAACAATTTCTGATTTGACTTGTTTGGTACTTTCAAAAAGAAAGCTAAAACAAGCACTAGAACCATTACACCAGCTAAGAAAAAACTCATCATTTCATAGCCAGATTTATCAATAATATCTCCTGCAATATTTTGAATAAGAATGGTTCCCAAATTGCGCGCTGTCTGCACCAAAGCAATAGCTGTGACCAAATAATTCTCATCTACTATGTTAGCGACAATCTTCAAAGTCACCATAATCAACAACATACCTGTAGCATGCTTTGACATTAAAGTTAAGAGAATCTTGGAAGTAAGCCCCAAATCCAATCCATAAATCACATACTGTAAAAGCAAAATTCCCAAAGGAATATAGAGCAATTTTTTAATTGGAACCTTATCCATAAAAAGATAAGAAAAGAAAATCAATGGCGACTCGCAAATTACAGAAATAGCTACCACAGTTGTCGCCATATTAACACTTAAACCGCTATGCTCTAGCATAGAAGGGATATATGTATGCCCTGTATTTCCAACTCCAGAATAGAGTGCCACGATAAGAAGATAAAACAAATATGTTTTGTTTTTGAAAATTTTCCCAATAGAAGAGTCATTTTTCATTTGTGTGGCTTTTTTTGAACCTTGATTATGTTTTGGGTCAATCCCAAATACCCCAAGAATACTCACACACATCATACCGATAAACACGATGAAAATTGCTTGCGGTGAGATGAATTTATAAATCAATCCTGCTAATTGTGAGCCCATTGCATAACCAAAAGTACCCCAGATACGGATTTTCCCATAAGTATAAGGGCTTCTAGCAGCCAACACATCCATAACAGGATTGACTCCATTGACCAACATTAAAACAGCACTATACCAGACTGTCAACAATAAAAGATTATTGGCTTGCATAAAAAATATTGCAGCTATATTAATCAGAAGAAAACTATAAATGGTCACTTTTTTAATGCCAATCTTATCGTTTAAAATCCCCATGAGTGGCTGAACAATCATAGAAGAAAAGAATGAGGCAGAGACAACAAGTGAAACTTGACTAGCTGAGTACCCCTTATCCAACATATAAACAGAAATTAAAGTTGAAAACAATGAGTACGATAAAAAATAAAAATTATACATTAAAAAATAAGCGAAATAGCTATTCTGAAATTTCCTAAACATGATTTTCCTTCTCCCTAAAAAGGTGACAAAGCTCGATTGGATAAATCAATCGAGCTTTCTATTTTGCAATGAGTGATTAACGTTTCTGACGACGAGATAGCTGTGTATCGTTAGTTGTACGCTGTTTTCTTCTTTGCTTACGTTTCGTTGCTTCAAAAACGACAATGAGCAAAAGAATGAGCAACGGAACTGCGACCAGAATGTGATAATCTAAAAAGAATCGCTTCAAACTTTTTCCACTAGACTTTGCTGTTGCAGTTTTTACAGTTGACTTAGCTGTACTGTTTTTAGTTGTTCTTCCTTTTTCTGTAACATGTTCTCCGTTCGAAATGAGCGAAGAAAGTTGTTCCAAACCATTCTCGTTTTTCAATACTCCATTTTCCACAACCGTTTTTGCTGCAGTTCCTTTTTTCACTGTGGCATAGAAATCTTTTGATAATTTATAGGTCTTTCCATTGATTTTTCGCTCACCAGCATTAAAAACTTTTTTATATTCATAATCAGCATAGGCTTTTTCGATCAAAGCATTCCCAAATGGGTGACGATAATATTCTCCATCTTGATCAGCCCAATTTCCAACTCCCATGACAACACTAATCAAACGCTGATTACCTCGTTTAATCGTTGCGATGTAATTAAAAGCTCCTCGTGGACTTGACCCCGTCTTTAAACCTTCGACGCCTTCGATGCCATATTTGGCACCGGGAAGTGAGTAATTATAGGTTTCAAAGGTTTCTTCATACGGCGTTCCCTTTTTCACCGTTACGACTGGTTTATTGGTGTAATTTAAAATATTTGGATAATTCTTGACGAAATGGTATCCTAAAATGGCTAAATCGCGCGCTGTTGTCTGATTAGCTGCGTTGTTATCATACCGTTGTGGAGTATACAAGCCTTTGAAAGAAACAGCTGCAGCTCCGCTAGCATTGAACCATTTTGTATTGGTCATACCCAATTCTTTTGCCTTGGCATTCATCATATCCAAAAATGTATCTGGATCATTGTTAGATAAATAATTGGCTAACATGACAGTTGTCGCATTTGAAGATGGAACAGCTGTCATCGTAATCAATTCAGAAACAGTATAATCTACTCCTGCCACAATTTTATTGTTGGAAATTTCGTAAATTTTGGCAATTGCTTCATCACGTGGTGTTGCTTTGATAACTGTATTTTCGCTCAACTTTCCTTGCTGAATTGCTTCAAAAACTAAATACAAGGTCATCAATTTGCTCATACTGGCAGGATCACGAACTTCATCAATATTGTCTTGCCAAAGAATGTTTCCCGTATTAGCATCTACAATCAAGGACGATTTAGGTCGATTGATTGGATTGATCTTCTCGTTTGGATACATTTTTTGTGCCATATCAACCAACTCATCTGCGCGAGCAGCAGTTACTCCCACATACAACACAAAAAGACAAATAATAGCTAACAGCTTTTTCACTAGAATCCTCCTAAGTTTTCACTTATCTTCTAGTATAACACACTTTATTCATAAGATAACGAACTTTTTCCAAAATGTCAAAAAACCTACCTAAAAATTAGATAGGAAATAGATGCTTATTTTTTCAAAATGCTTAAAGCTTCTTTATCTGCGATAATGACAACATCTTCATGTTTTTGAAGGACGCTTCCTGGTAGTTCTTCTGTAATCGGTCCTTCCACGGTTCCTGCAATCGCTTTTGCTTTTGAAGCACCATAAGCAAATAAAATAATGGACTTTGCATTGAGAATATTTTGAATGCCCATTGAGTAAGCTTGAGTTGGCACATCTTCTATCTTGTCAAAGAAACGAGCATTGGCTTCAATGGTTGATTGCTCCAAATCCACTACATGAACCGTACTGTCAAGACTCGTTCCCGGCTCATTAAAACCAATATGACCATTTGTGCCAATTCCTAAAATTTGCAAATCAACAGGATGCTCTGCCAGAACGTGATTGTAGCGTTTGATTTCTGTTTCCGCATTTTCTGCAACACCATTTGGCAAGAAGCTTTCCTTAAATGGTTTTTTATCAAACAAATGCTCCTGCATGAAATAGCGATATGACTGAGGATTTTCTCCACTTAGCCCGATGTACTCGTCCAAATTCACACTTGTTAAATCTGTCAAGTCAAGATCACTTTCAACAATTTGCTCGTAAAAACTCAAAGGACTGCTACCTGTCGCTAAGCCTAACGTTTTAGCTCCTTTCGCTAATTTTTCTTTTAATAATTCAAAAGCTACTCTACCACCGTCTACTTGATTTTCCACTTGAATAATTCTCATCGCTAACCCCCTTTTCTTTACTTAATTACATTATATGGTATAGACCAATTTTTGTCAAGAGAATTTATTCCTTTTTAAAGAGTACGAGCTTGTTTGCAAGAAAAATCGTGTTATAATAGAAGAATGTTAGTCTATTTATTCTGTTTATTTTTGTTAGGAGTTGCTTTTGTCATAACTGCACTCCTTCTCAAAACCAAGCGAATGTGGCATTATACCTTACTGATTTTAGGTATTTTACTCATGTGCCTGCCACTTATTGCTTCTTGTTATTCATTATGGATTTTATTTACAGCTTAAGGAGAATGTATGAATACTGCTGACTTTGACTTTCATTTACCAGAAGAGTTAATCGCACAAACACCTTTAGAAAAGCGAGATGCTTCCCGCCTTTTAGTAGTCAATCACGAAACTGGTCAAATGGAAGATACTCACTTTGATGCCATTATCGACCAATTAAATCCAGAAGACGCTTTGGTTATGAATGATACGCGCGTCTTACCAGCACGCCTTCATGGTGAAAAACCTGAAACAGGCGGACATGTTGAATTACTACTGTTGAAAAACATCGCAGGGGATGATTGGGAAGTGCTAGCGAAGCCAGCCAAGCGCTTAAAAGTCGGAGCAGCTATATCTTTTGGCGACGGACGCTTAACAGCAACTGTTTTAGAAGAATTAGAACACGGCGGACGAATTGTACGTTTCCATTACCAAGGCATTTTCTTAGAAGTGCTTGAAAGTCTCGGTGAAATGCCTTTACCGCCTTATATTCATGAAAAGCTAAAAGACCGTGAGCGCTATCAGACTGTTTATGCTAAAGAAAATGGCTCAGCTGCTGCTCCTACTGCCGGGCTTCATTTTACCAAAGAGCTGCTGGCTCAGATTGAAGCCAAAGGTGTGAAATTAGTCTATCTGACGCTTCATGTCGGGCTAGGAACCTTTCGTCCTGTCTCTGTAGATAATGTAGACGAACACGAGATGCACTCAGAATTCTATACATTGTCTGAAGAGGCAGCTAACACGCTTCGACAAGTTAAAGCTAGTGGACATCGTGTCGTTGCAGTTGGAACAACTTCTATCCGTACACTGGAGACAATCGGTTCAAAATTTAATGGGGAAATCAAAGCTGACTCTGGCTGGACCAATATCTTTATCAAACCAGGTTATGATTGGAAAGTGGTGGATGCCTTTTCTACCAATTTCCACTTACCTAAGTCCACTCTTGTCATGCTCGTCTCAGCATTTGCGGGCAGAGAATTAGTGCTCTCTGCTTATCAGCATGCCATTGATGAAAAATATCGCTTTTTCAGTTTTGGCGATGCCATGTTTATAAAATAATAGGTGAAATATGAATAAAATTGAAAGTCGTCATCGACTCATTCGCTCGCTTGTCCTAGAGAAAAAAATTCACACACAACAAGAATTACAAGATTTGCTTTCAGCAAATGGCGTTACAGTGACGCAATCCACACTTTCTCGAGACATTAAAGCTTTGAACTTAGTAAAAGTACACGAAGCAGATATTTCTTATTATATTATCAATAGCATGGCACCTTCACGCTGGGAAAAACGGCTGCGTCTCTATATGGAAGATGCCTTGATTATGTTGCGTCCTGTTCAACATCAAGTTGTCATGAAAACTCTTCCTGGATTGGCACAATCATTCGGCTCTATCTTAGATGCTCTAGAATTTTCCGAAATTGTCGCAACGGTCTGCGGTGATGATGTCTGCTTGATTATCTGCGAGGACAATCAAAAAGCACAAGACTGTTTTAACAAATTAAAACAATTTGCACCCCCGTTCTTCTTTAGTAAAGATTAAAAAGCTATGGCTGGATTTTTATCCAGTCGTAGCTTTATTTTAGTTAGTAATACCGTATTGTCTTAATAATTAACTACTAGCCAGGTGAAAAATGAATTCTTGTACAATTTACAAGTTCATTCTCACTTCTACTTTCTTCTAACTATTCTACAGCTAAGCGATAAATCGTTTTAGCATAGATATCCATTGCTTTATACAAATCCTCAATCACAGTTCGTTCATTAGCTTGATGTTCTGTTTGCAAAGCACCAGGGAAAAGTGCACCAAAGGCCACGCAATTTGGCATGGTGCGAGCAAATGTAGCACCACCAGAGGATACAGCAGGACTGTCATCATTGGTTTTTTCTTTATAGACAGCCATTAACGTGCTGACCAATTCACTATCAAGCGGCACATATAATGGTGCAAGATAGTCAAACTCTTCATAACGCAATTGATATTTTTCAGCAATTTGGCTTAATTCTTGTACTAATTTATTTTTGTCTGCAAGAACTGGAATCCGCATGTCAATCCGAATTTCAGACTTGTCTGGATTTATGGTTAATCCAGAGATATTGAAGGACAAGGTTCCTGAAGGCTCATCTGAAATTTCACCAAACAAGCGGCTGCCTGTGGCATCTTCCCCAACTACTTCAGCGATAAATTGAATGGCAGAGTGTTGAACAAGCGGATTTAGTCCTGTAGTCAAACGTACAATGGCGTTCACTCCTTCAGCCGCATCTTTTGAATGCTTAGGAACACCGATGACAGTGACTGTATCGCCTGACCGTTCATATTCAAATGTAGCTTTTTTTAACTCTGCTTCTAACGAATCTGCTAAATTTCCCGTATAGCTTGCTTTTGCAGGTACAACATTAAAGGCTTCTCCTGCCTCGATAGCAAGCGCTTGTGAACCAGGACCATGCAATTTAATTTGCAGCAATCCTTTTTCGGCATAGGTTAATGGAAAAGATGAGTCAGGCGCAAAACCAAGTGTTGCTGTTTCTTCTAGCTCATTGTAACGAGCCATACAGCGCCACAGCGTTTCTTCGTCTGTACCATAGATAAAACGAATCCGTTTGTTAAATGTCACACCCGCATCCATCAGTGCTTTAACAGCATAAAGTGCAGCTAGGGACGGACCTTTATCGTCCTGAACCCCACGCCCATGTATCCAACCATCTTTTATCGTCGCTTCAAATGGAGGAGTTTCCCAATCAGACAAATCTCCCGCAGGAACAACGTCTAAATGGCAGAGAACGGCCAGGAGTTCTTCTCCCTGACCGATTTCTGCATATCCATAATAGCCTTGAGGATCAATGTAAGTTTTAAAACCTAAACTCCTAGTGATCTCTAGCATTTTTTCTAAGACGTTTTGAATAGATTGTCCGAAAGGTGTTCCGTTTTCTCCTTCATTAAGAACTGATGGGTAGGAAACGATTGTTTTCAGCGATTCTAAATAATCAGACTTAATTTCTTCAGTTAAAAATTGTTTCATAAAGAACACCTCGTTATTTTCCTATTATAAGAACGTTCCTAAAATAAGAAGTAGAATACTTACTACAAAGATTCCTGCAACCAATTTTGCAACGAATTTCCACCAAGTACCCAAATCAATACGTCCAAGAGCAAGTGCCCCCATAACGATACCAGATGTTGGAGTAACAAGGTTCAAAAGACCAGAAGCAGATTGGTAAGCGGTGATAATCAAACTTGCTGGAACGTTGACGAATTTTCCAAGAGGTGCCATGATACCCATTGTTGCACTGGCAAGACCAGATGTTGATGGGATAAGGAATGACATTGGCAGATAGAAAATGTAAGTCAATACGATAAATACTTGAGATGATAGACCTTTCAGTCCTACTTCACCCCAGTGAAGGATTGTAGCTGTAATCATACCGTCGTTCATGATAACTTGAATACCACGAGCAACAGCTACGATAAGCGCAACACTTAGAAGATCAGCCGCACCATTGATAAAGACAGTGATAAAGCGGCTTTCTTTCATGCGGTAAACAAAACCAATGATGATACCCATTACCATAAAGAGCATTGCCCCTTCTGGGAAGTACCAAGTACCCAAAGCAGATGTTGAACTACCAACAATCTTACCAATGAACGGAAGTCCAACCAACCATTTATTGAAACTTTCAAAAATAGTTACCTTCAAGTCTGTCCATGGAATGAAACTCATAATCATGAGAACAAAGGTCAAGACAAAGAGTACCAACACTTGTTTTTGTTTCTTGCTAAGAGTGGATTCTACATTAGCAACTGCATCTACATTAAAGTGCTTCAAATCTTCTTCACGATGACTGTAAACCAAAGATTTTGTAGGATCTTTTTGAATCTTATCTGCATAACGATATACGAAATAAGTACCTAAAGCTGTCATCACAACAAAGAAGATTAACCGAAGAACGATACCGTCACCAGTACCTACACCTGCTGTCGCAGAAGCTATACCTGTAGCAAATGGATTCAGAGTAGAAGCCAAACATCCAATTTGAGAACCAAGAAGGATAATAGCTACCGCGGTCAAACTATCAAATCCTACTGCCATCATAACTGGCACAAGAAGTGGATAGAAAGCCATGGTTTCTTCACCCATACCATAAGTGGATCCGCCAAGAGCAAACAGAGGCATCAAGACTAAAATCAACATCTTTTCGCGGCCTTTGTACTTCTTCACGATAGAAGCAATCCCTACATCAAGGGCACCTGTTTCATTGACAACACCAAGGAAACCACCAACCATCAGAATAAAGAAGGCAACATCAATTGCTGCTGAAGTTGGTTCTTTCCCAAGCATAGCACGAATTGGAGCCATTAAGACATCCCAAATCCCTTGCGGATTTTGAGCAACAGTCTTATAGGTTCCTGTAATTAGATTACCAGACTTATCAGCATCATATTGACCAGCTGGAATAATCCAGGTCAATACTGCCATAATGGCAATGATAATCATCAAAACGGTATAAGATGACGGCATCTTAAACCCTTTTTTTGCTTTTTCACTCATTTGTTTTCCTCCTAAATGTAACAAATTGTAAAAATTTAACCGAATCCCATTTTCAGAAAGCGCTTCCTTTGACTATATTTTAACATATTCATCTGGAAAAAACTAGTAATTTCCAAAAAAATTATCATTTCACAACAGTAAAATAGATCAAAAGAAAGCAAATCTAAAAATAGGAAACACCAACATTGTTTTAAAAAGTTTTATTACAGTCTTAAACCTATAAATGATAACACTCTGTTATCCCTTTTCAATAATCGTTCCGCTTTCAGACTCAATTAAAGCACCTAAGTTTTCAAGAGAAGTAATGACAGCCTCGCCTTCTGGTCGATCATTTACAAAGGCAATAGCTGCTTGCACTTTAGGCAACATACTTCCTGGTGCAAACTGTTCTTGCTTGATGTATTCTTCTAATTGAGCTACATTGACACGCTCCAACTTAGCTTGATCTGGCTTATTGTAGTTGACATAAACATAGTCGACACCTGTCAAAACAATGAAAAGATCTGCTTCGACCAATTCAGCCAGACATTGTGAAGCAAAGTCTTTGTCAATTACTGCTTCTACGCCTGCAAGATGACCATTGTCTTCCTTGATAACAGGAATGCCGCCACCACCAGCAGCCACAACGACATGGCCAGCATTGATAAGCGTACGAATGGTTTCAATTTCTTTGATTCCAACTGGTTTTGGTGAAGCAACCACTTTTCTCCAGCCACGTCCAGCATCTTCTTTGAAAGTAGCTCCACTCTTTTCAGCTTCTGCTTTTGCTTCTTCTTCTGTGTAGAATGGTCCGATTGGTTTGCTCAAATTTGTGAAAGCTGGGTCATTTTTGTCAACCACGACTTGTGTCACAACAGAAGCCACTTCTTTTTCAATACCTTCTTCACGTAAAGCATTTTGAAGAGCATTTTGCAACCAGTAGCCGATACTTCCTTCTGTCATTGCAACGAGCGAATCAAGCGGAAACGATGGGTTTTTTTCAGAATCTGCCGCTAAATGTTGCAATAAAAGATTTCCAACTTGCGGTCCATTTCCATGAGTGATAATCAAGTCGTCACCATTTTTAATCAATTTTACAAGATGACTTGCTGTTTCTGCTAATGCTTCTTGTTGTGCTTTTGCTGACGGATCAGATGAAAGGATGGCATTCCCTCCCAAAGCCACAACGATTTTCCGATTTGCCATAAATAATGAGCCTCCTTAGAGTTATTCTTGTATTATGTTTCTATTTTAGTATTTAGTAATAACAATAGAAACGAGCACTATTAAAAATGAGGACTGGACTAAAGCTATTAGTCGCAGCCCTCATAGCTGTTGGTAAACGGTTTTGGTTTTAAATTATACTTTTGGAATATAAAGATTACCAAGGGTTGCTGCCATAACTGCTTTAATAGTATGCATACGGTTTTCAGCTTGGTCAAATTGGCGAGCGTATTTGCTGCGGAATACTTCGTCAGTTACTTCCATTTCTTCAACGCCGAATTTTTCAGCAACATCTTTACCATAGACAGTATTTGTATCATGGAAAGCTGGTAAGCAGTGCAAGAAGATTAAATCTTCATTGTCAGCTTTCTTAACCAAGTCCATATTTACTTGGTAAGGTTTCAAAAGGGCTACACGTTCTGCGAATTTGTCTTCTTCACCCATAGATACCCAAACGTCTGTGTAAAGGACATCTGCACCTTTAACAGCTTCATCTGCATTGTCAGTAATTAAGACATGTGCGCCACTTTCTTTCGCATATCTTTCTGCCAATTTCACGATATCTTCAGCTGGGAAGAGTTCTTTTGGAGAAAAGATATGAACATTTACACCAAGGATAGCACCCGTTACAAGAAGGCTGTTTGCAACGTTGTTACGTCCGTCACCACAGTAGACAAGAGTCAAGCCTTCCAAACGACCAAAGTTTTCTTGAACTGTCAAGTAGTCAGCAAGCATTTGAGTTGGATGCCATTCGTCTGTCAAACCATTCCATACAGGGACACCTGAGAATTCTGCTAATTCTTCTACCATGCGTTGGCTGAATCCGCGGAACTCAATCCCATCAAACATACGTCCTAATACTTTAGCTGTATCTTCAGTAGATTCTTTCTTACCAAGCTGAATGTCATTAGCTCCTAGGTATTCTGGATGAGCACCAAGGTCAATCGCTGCTGTTGTGAAAGCTGCACGAGTACGAGTTGAAGTTTTTTCAAACAAGAGAGCAATATTTTTACCTGCTAGATAGTGATGTTCAATATTGCGCTTTTTCAAATCTTTCAAGTGAGCTGCTAAACCAATAAGGTATTCTAATTCTGCACGTGTAAAATCTTTTTCTGCCAAGAAGCTGCGTCCTTGGAACACTGAGTTTGTCATTCTAATTATTCCTCTTTCTAATCTTAAAGTTCTTCACGTTCAAATGGCATTGACATACAACGAGGTCCACCACGACCGCGAACCAATTCACTTCCGCGAATCTTAATCAAACGAAGTCCATATTCTTCAAGAATCTTGTTGGTAACAACGTTACGGTCATATACCACTACCACACCTGGAGCGATTGTAAGAGTGTTTGAACCGTCGTTCCATTGTTCACGAGCAGCTGCAACAGCATTTCCGCCACCGCAACGAATCAAATGAACTTTGTCAATACCAAGATTCTTAGCTAACAATTCAGCCAAATCGCCTTTTTCTTCTGCAATATGAAGTTTTTCATTTTCATAAGTAACAGAGTAAACGCGAAGGTCGCCTTCAATTTCTGGGTGAATCGTGAACTTGTCATAGTCAACCATTGTGAAGACTGTATCTAAGTGCATGAATTTACGATTATTAGCAAATTCAAATGCAATCACTTTCTTAAAGCCAACATTCTTCTTAAAGATATTGACCAAAAGTTTTTCAATAGATGCTGCGTCTGTACGTTGTGAAATACCTACTGCAAGGACATCTTTAGAAAGAACGAGTTCATCTCCACCTTCGATACGAGTTGTTTCTTCACGGTTATAAACCAATTCAACATTGCCACCATATACTGGATGGTATTTGAAAATATATTTACCATAAAGTGTTTCACGATTACGTGTATCTGAGTACATATGGTTCAATGACACAGCATTACCAATTGTAGCAAATGGGTCACGTGTGAAGTACAAGTTTGGCATTGGGTCAATAGCAAATGGATAGTCGGATTCTACCAAGTCTGTCAAGCCTTTAGCTTCTTCAGGAATTTCTGGCAATTCTGCTTTTTGGAAACCTGCCATTGTCTTTTCAACCAATTCAAGGTTGTCTTCTATACCATGAAGAATGTCGCGAATGGCAACTTTGGTTTGTGCCCCACGGATATTTGCTTCATCAAGATATTCTTCAATAAATTCGTTACGAATTTCTGGAGAAGTCAATGATTCAGCGGCCAACTTTTCAAGGTAAAGAACTTCAATACCTTCTTTACGAAGAGCGTCTGCAAAAGCATCATGTTCTTTTTGAGCGTCTTCCAAAAATGGAATATCGTCAAAAAGCAGACGTTCCAAGTGATCCGGCATCAAGTTTTCCAACTCTTTACCAGGACGATGTAGCATAACTTTTTTCAGTTTTCCTATTTCTGAGAAAACATGAATAGGATGTGTAGACATCTTATGTCCTCCTCTTTTTCTTTGTGACTTAAGTTTCCTTAAGTTCTATTTACATGTTATATTGTAATATCTTTTGTTTGCGCTTTCACAATCAATTGTACATTCAAAATGCCAAATCCTTTGCTTTTTTTAAAAGAAATTCTAATATTATTTCAAAATAAAACGCTTTCTATAAATATTTTATGCATTTTATTGGTTTTATGAATAATTATTTTTTAGAAATTAATCAAATTCTTAAGCTCATATTTGTCTAAATGAAAAAGAGGGCAAGAAATTGCGTTTTCTACTACAATTCGCCCTCTTTTGCATTACATATCTTCAAAATATTTTAAAAAGTATTCTTTATTCAAAAAGATAAGTTTCTTACGATGATATTGAATAATGTTTTCTTCTGTTAATTTTTTCAACACTTGATTAACTGTTTCACGAGTAGTTGCACCTAGTTTAGCTAGTTCTTTCATACTAAGTGCAAAAGGAATATCATCTCTATCTTGGCAAAAATCAATACACAAGATAGAAATCGCTTGGATAACTCGCTCTGTCGCACTCGCTAAAACAGAATTTCGCAAGCGTAATTCATGGAAACGCAAAATATTCGATAACTTATGTGTAATGAATAACGTTTGCTTTATAGTTTGCTTAGAATAATATTCATACAAGTCAACAGGAATCGAAAAGTATTCTAAATCTGTCACAGAAATCCCAGAATAATGATAATCTTTATCTTCAAACATACCACCATAAGGAAACATGGTATTTTCTTTCACATAATCAATGTAATTAAATGAATCTGTCTGGTCGTACTGTTCAATCCGAACATAGCCTTTATAAATCAAAAAAAGTCGCTCTCGTTTGTCTCCAGAAAAGAAAATAATTTGTCCTTTTGGTACTTTACGAAATTGAATCTCAACCGCTATTTTATCAAAATATTCAACTGGTAAATTTTCAAAAGCAGGATGTTCCCTAATGTAACGATAATGCTCTTTGTTAATCATGATATCCTTGTGATCCTTTTTTTACATTCTGCTCTTATTATAACACAAAAGGGCTTCAATCTTAAAGAGAGCCCTTACATTTTTCTGAAATTTGTTCTTTTTACAACGTGTCCTTTGCCACATAAATATATGTATCTTAATTCATATTCACTCGATGCCATTCATTGATGACATAGGCCAATTGCCCAACTTGCGTAATACCAACACCACTGATTTCATCACTCTCTGAAGTCGTTCCTCCCAATCCTGCTGTATAAAGGGCAATCAAATAAGGCTTTTCCTCACACACAACTGCATCTACATTTAATGCCTCTGCAACATAACCTGGCTTTTGGTAGATTGGAATGTCTCTTACATATCGTTTATAGTATTCGTTTGGAAAAGATTCACCGATATAATACAAAAGATCTTTATACTTTTCCTGATGTTTCCAAAGGTAATCCAAAACCTGAATATAATAATCCGTCGTTGTTTGATTCTGTTGGTTGATTGTCTTAATCTCGCCCTTTCCTTTTCCATAGCGCTGATACATCGTATAGGCTTTATCCAAGCCACCTAAGCGTTCCGCTAAAGCATAAGCAGGTGTATTTTCAGAATAGAGAAGAGAGTATTCCTGCATCTCAGGAATGTTCATTGTCCCATTAAATGCCGCTACGTAATTATTGTGTTCACCGATATATTCATAGCGAGTATGTGTAATATCAAACCGCTCGGTTAGTGATAAATTTCCCTTTTCTACCTCATCAACGACCAACATATTTAATGGCAATTTGTAAGTTGAGCCTGCTGTCATCGGCTGCGTCTCATTCATAGCATAGGTTTGCCCACTCGTTAAATCCTTATAAGAAAATGCAACTTGTGAATGATCAATTCCCATCTCATCTAGATACGCCTGTACGACTTGAACCAAATTTAGATTGGCATAATCATAATACAAACCATAAGCTCCCATTACCGGCAAATCAGCTTCCATGACTTTCTGCTTTTCTTCCATACTTTTTGTTGGAACACGAGTAGTTGCTGGTTTCGACTCTTTTGACGAACTTTTTTTCTTTTCTTGACTAACTGTGTAACTTTTAGCTACCTTCGTATGATGTGGCTTTCTAGCTTGCCCAAAGTGCACAGCACTTAACACCAACACACCACATATCATAAAGCAACCAATCAAACAAAGAATTATTGTCTTTTTACTCACGCACTTCTCCTAACTTATATACCTCATTATATAGGAAGAATAAAAAAATAACAAGATATGATAAACAGAATCATTAACTATTTTCAACTTCCTTTATTGTATATATACAGTATAAACTAATAATTCTAGTTCATTTAAAAAAATCCCAAATGATAGCTCTGATCCCCTGAATGGTAAAACTATCTCAGCTAGTCTGCTAAAAAGTGATAAAAAATCAATTTATTTTAAAATTTTCTTGAACATGATACTCTTTTTCAAATGTTTTTTGAGAGACGACTCGGTGATTGGTTACATCCAAATAATCATCAATATACCCTAGCACATACATGCCATAACCAGCAAATCCACCGCCTACTGTTCCAAGTGCGCCAATTTTTAAATTTTCTAGCGTAGAAGGATTTAGTCCTGCCATTAAAATCCGAAGATGATCATCCAACCAATATAAATAATTTTTAGCAAAAGCTTCTTTCACCCAATCAGGCTGTTCAGTTTCTTTGCCAATTTTCCAAACATCAGCTACTTGATTTTTATATATTGCTTTCATGGTATTCTCCACTTTTTGATTTATTCTTACCTTAATAAAAGTCTTCCATTTTTATAGGATAAATTGAGGTAAAAAATATAAGCAAACAATCATCACTACAACCGACAACATAACAGCCGACAGCAATGTGAGCCTCTCATTAAACTTCAATATTTTTATGCAGATAAATGTATAGACTGAACTCATCACATAAGTCGCAACAATAGCATAAAGCTGCTTTAAATCGTGTGACCAATAGTCTAAAAGCAAGGTTCCTATTAAGCCACCTAAAATCCATAGTTGTAGTTTCTTTAAATAAGTCATATATTCCTACTTTCTAATCATCTCATCTTTTACGTTTCCAGTACATCATTTCACAGACGTAATTAATCATATCACTAAGAGATTGCTATTTATTGTTACAAATCAAACTGTCTATATGAAGCAATGAAAAAGTTATTATTCGTGTTCTAATACATTTTTATATAGGTTTGTATTAGCTAGGTTAAAATATATACCGTATATTTGATAAACCTCTTAATCTCTTCAACTGATTAGACTGAACCTCTGATAAACGAATATTCTTCTCAATCAGCTTTTGAGAAAGAGCAAGATTCATACGACTTAATATAAATGGAGTTGCTATTTCCTGCTTTTTCAACTCTTCACGATAAGATAACAAGACTTTCTTCAAATCGGGATTCGTCAAATTTGAAAGCAGCTCGTCAATAATAGTGACTGCTTCATCTCGTCTCTCTTTGCCACCTGAAAACCAGTTTATCTCTACCATCAGATTTTCCTCTTTCAATTTATAAAATTGACTTTTAAAATTGTTCAATTGAAATTATCTTGAACATAATTTAAGTATAACCATTTTCTTGGTTTTGTAAATATTAAATTCTTAAACAGTAGCTTTGACATCTTGAATGGTATTTTTTAATCATTTAAGACATCAGAACGACCATTTAAGATTAAAATGCTCTTTTTCTTGCGCTTTTTGAGAAAATAACATTACAAAACGAAAGGAAAACATTATAGTGAATTTTAAAAAATCATTTGTTCCGCAAATAGATGCTAGAGATTGTGGTATTGCTGCTCTGGCTTCCATTGCTAGATACTATGATTCAAATTATTCTTTAGCACACTTGAGAGAGCTCGCAAAGACAGACAAAGAAGGGACAACTGCACTTGGAATTGTCAAAGCAGCAAAAGAAATGGGCTTTGAAACCCGACCAATCCAAGCAGACATGACATTGTTTGATACAGAAGAGCTTCCCTATCCTTTCATCGTACATGTCAACAAGAATGGCAATCTTCAGCACTATTATGTCGTTTATAAAAACGAGAAAAAGCACTTGCTTATCGGTGATCCTGATCCAACTGTCAAAATAACTAAGATTAGCAAAGAACAATTTGTAAAAGATTGGACTGGTGTTGCTATCTTTCTCGCACCGAAACCTAGCTATAAACCTCATAAGGATAAGAAGAACGGGCTTGCTAGCTTTTTACCACTCATCTTTAAACAGCGTTCTTTGATTTTTTATATTGTCTTAGCTAGTTTGCTCGTGACCCTCATCAACATTGTGGGCTCCTATTATCTGCAAGGTGTTTTGGACGAATACATCCCAAATCAGATGAAATCAACTCTTGGGATTATTTCAATTGGGCTTATCATTGCCTACATCTTACAGCAAATGATGAGTTTTTCAAGAGACTACCTGCTAACAGTTCTCAGTCAACGATTAACAATTGATGTGATTTTGTCTTATATTCGGCATATTTTTGAATTACCAATGTCCTTTTTTGCGACGAGACGCACTGGGGAGATTATTTCTCGTTTTACAGATGCCAACTCCATTATTGATGCTCTAGCTTCAACTATCCTGTCTCTCTTTCTTGATTTGTCCATTGTGATGATTGTCGGCAGTATTCTTTTACTGCAAAATGCCAATCTCTTTTTACTCACCTTGCTTGCAATTCCTATCTACGCTCTCATTATTTTTGCTTTTATGAAGCCTTTTGAAAAAATGAATAACGATGTTATGCAAAGCAATGCTATGGTAAATTCTGCCATTATCGAAGATATCAACGGAATTGAAACCATTAAATCTTTAACCAGCGAAGAAAGCCGTTACCAAAAGATTGATAGCGAGTTTGTTGATTATCTGGATAAGACTTTCAAATTAAGTAAATATTCTATTATGCAGACAGCACTCAAACAAGGAGCACAATTTATTTTGAATGTGGTCATTCTCTGGGTTGGAGCTTCTTTAGTCATGTCTCAAAAGATTTCAATTGGTCAGCTGATTACTTTCAATGCTCTCCTTTCATACTTTACTAGTCCGCTTGAAAGTATCATCAATCTTCAAACCAAACTGCAATCAGCTAAAGTTGCCAATCATCGACTGAATGAAGTTTATCTGGTAGAATCCGAATTCAAAACCAAGCAAGTCCTTACGGAGAAAAAATTCTTAGCTGGAGACATTACTTTCCATAACGTCTCCTATAAATACGGCTTTGGACGAGATACTTTATCAGATATTAGTTTGACTATCAAGAAGGGAGATAAAATTAGTCTTGTCGGCGTCAGCGGTTCGGGAAAAACAACACTTGCTAAGATGATTGTTCATTTTTATGAGCCTTATCAAGGGCAAATTCGCCTCAATGGAAATGAACTCAAGACGATTGACAGGAAAGTTCTTCGGCAATATATCAACTACCTGCCTCAGCAAGCTTACATCTTTAGCGGTTCCATTCTAGAAAACCTCACATTAGGAGCCAATCAAGCAGTTTCTCAATCAGACATTCTTCGTGCTTGTGAAATTGCAGAAATCCGCTCAGACATTGAACAAATGCCTCTGGGATACCAGACAGAATTGTCTGACGGAGCTGGATTATCTGGTGGACAAAAGCAACGAATTGCACTTGCACGCGCTCTGCTGACGAAATCTCCTATTCTCATTTTAGATGAAGCAACGAGTGGATTAGATGTTTTAACAGAGAAAAAGGTCATTGATAATCTCATGAAATTACCCGACAAAACCATTATTTTTGTTGCTCATCGTCTCAGCATTTCAAAGCGTACAAATCAGATTATTGTCCTCGACCAAGGAAAAGTGATTGAAACTGGTTCTCATACTGAATTGATAGGAAGAAAAGGTTTTTATTATCATCTATTTAATAAATAAGGAGTAAATTATGAATCCCAATCTGTTTAAAAGTGCAGAATTTTATCATCGAAGATACCACAACTTTGCGACTGTTCTCATTCTGCCTTTGGCATTCTTCGTTCTATTTCTTGTCCTCTTTTCCTTTGTCGGGCAAAAAGAAGTGACTGTCAAATCCATTGGCGAAATCACACCAACGAAAGTCATTGCCATGATTCAGTCAACCAGTGACAATACGGTTCTGACCAATCATTTAGCTGAAAATAAGACCGTCACCAAAGGAGAGTTGTTGGTTCAATATGCAAAAAATATGGAAGTCTCTCAACAAACAGCTATTAAAACTCAACTTGCAACTTATCAACGACAAAAAGTTGGCATAGAAACACTTAAATCGAGTTTGCATCAAGGGATAAATCTTTTTTCGGGTGAAGATGAATTTGGCTATGCTAATACTTTTAACAATTTTATCAAGCAATCGCAGGATCTATCATTAGGAATTTCAAAAAGCAATATCGAAGTCAGTAAACAAGCTTCTTTAACCAACCATACGATTGCTGCTATTGATGATCAAATGAACGAATTAACAAAACAAATGAATGATTATCATGAACTGTATCATGCCATTTCTAGCAACGCTTCAAATTTGCCCCAAAATAATCCTCATCAAGCAACCTTTAACCTATATAAAAATGAATATCAAGTCAAACCTGATCCGTCAACTACAAATCAATACCTATCTCAGATTAATACGAATATATCCAACCTCAAATCTTCCCTAGCCAATCTAAAGATTCAAAAAGCTGGTACTGGAACTGCAACAACCTATGACAATAGCCTTTCGACTAAAATTGAGGTGCTTCGCACACAATTTATCCAAACAGCAGACCAACAGTTAACAAGCCTTACGACCCAAATTACCGATTTGCAAAATCAATTGAACCAAGCAAATGCTCAACTTCAAAATAATCAACTGACTGCTCCCGAAACAGGGATTCTTCATATCAGCAGTGCGCTCAAAGGGAAGTCTTTACTCCCCAAAGGAACGGAAATTGCTCAGATCTATCCAGATATCACGAAAACAAAAGAAGTTCTTATCACCTATTACGTGCCTTCAGCCTATATGACCAATTTAAAAAAGGGACAAACTTCCCGACTTATCTTAGAAAAAATTGGAAATCAGACAATCACTATTATCGGTAAAATTAATAGCATTGACACTTCTGCTACTGAAACAAAACAGGGAAACCTGTTTAAAATCACTGCAAAAGCTTCCGTATCTAAAAAAGATAGCCAGATCTTGAAGTACGGTTTGCAAGGACGAGTAACGAGTGTCATTGCGAAAAAATCATTCTTTCATTACTACAAAGATAAACTGCTCAATAATGTCGAATGACTGTTTAAGGATTTTACTCATCAGAAGATTGTCTTATATGATAAGACATTTTACAAAGAGGAAAAATTATTATTGTCGGAGAAAATATTGATTATGAGCTATTATTTAAAAATCATTATCTCGTTTTTGGCGTGATTGACAGAACAAACAATCATTCTCTGAATTTCCTCAAACAACAAATCTGGTTTTATTTGGAAAAAATTTATAGGTAATTTTACTATAACAGAAAAAACGAACCTTATCAGATTCGTTTTTTCTATCTCATTGCACACCTTATTTTGCTGCTACGTACAATTCATTGACCTTGTTCCAGTTGATGACTGAAAAGAAGGCTTTGATGTAATCTGGACGAACATTGCGGTATTTCACATAGTATGCATGTTCCCAAACATCAATTCCTAAAATTGGTGTCTTTCCTTCAGAGATTGGTGTGTCTTGATTAGCAGTTGAAGTCACTTCTAATTTGCCGTCTGGATTGACCACTAGCCAAGCCCAACCTGAACCAAAGCGACTTGTCGCAGCTGTTGTAAATGCTGCTTTGAAGTCCTCAAATGAACCAAATGTTGCTTCAAGGTCTGCTGCTAATGCTGCTGACGGCTCTGTCTTTTCTGGTGTCATCAATTCCCAGAAAAGAGCATGGTTGAGATGACCACCACCGTTATTGATAACAGCTTGACGAATATCCGCTGGAATGGTTTCTACATCTGACAAAAGTTGCTCCAAATCCTCACCGATTTCAGGGTGTTTTGCCAGAGCCGCATTTACATTATTGACATAAGTATTGTGGTGTTTGTCATGATGCAAGTGCATCGTTTCTTCATCAATATATGGTTCCAAAGCATCGTAAGCATAAGGTAGATCAGGTAAAATAATTGCCATTGGTTTGTTCCCCTTTTTCATTTTATATGAAAATGATAACGTAGACCAACAAAATTTTCAACTTATTTGCTTATAAGTTGTGGGTAGCAATCTTTAATAAAGCCAAGTCAAAGAGGTAACCTTTCTCATAAACTCCAGACTTGATTTGGTAATCTGTTTCAATCAAGCAAGCAAGTGCTTTTTTCAGAAAATCAAGCTGTAAAGAACGCACATCACGCAAAGCATATTTGATTTGAAAAGGATTCACCTTTCGTCCCAAATAACTGGACAAATCCGCTACAATCTGACTTTTGTTACGTCCATTTTCAAAGAGAATTTTCACTTGTGTGAATATGCGGAACTGTCCCAGCATAATCGCAATCAACTTGATTTCGTCTTCACCTTGCAAGGTCAAATCTCGTACCAAGCTTCTCGCTGCATCTACCTTTTGCTGCAAAATCATCTGGGTAAGATCAAAAATATTATCCTGTAAAGTTTTTGGAATTGCTTCAGCAATGTCATCGCTTGTAATGATGCCATCTTTTTTATAATCCTTTAAAAAAGCTAAGTTTTTACTAATTTCACTAAAATCGGAACCAGACTTAATAAGCAATTCTTCTAAAACTTGCGAACGAAGTTCTAACCCCTGTTCTTGAACTTGCTTACTAAAGTAGGTGCGTAATTCTTGTTCTTTGGGCTCACTTGCTTCAAACACTTTGCCATCCCGTTTGAGCAGCTTTACAATTCGTCGTTTGCTGTCCAACTTCCCTTCTGCAAAAATGACCAATTTCGTTGTATCTGCAGGATTCTCCAAATATTGCTCAAAAGATTTTAGCTCATCATCCGTCAAATAGCGTTTTTTAGTTGTTGTCAGATCCAAAAAATGATCCAAAATGACGATCTTCTCTTCAGAAAAGAAGGGCAAACTCACTAGATCAATCTCCACATCTGGATAAACGGCTTCTTTCATATCAAAGTAAGCCATATTTAAATCTGCAGCATCATATTGAATTTGACGTAAAAATTGTGATTTCATCAATTCAAATTGCCCTGTATCATCACCAGTCAAAATTGTCAGATTAGGTAAATTTGTCACATTTACTGTTTTAATCTCTTCAATCGCTAACACAATGACCTCCTTTTATGAGGTTTCTTTTCTAACATACCTTTTATTCTATCAAAAATCTTAAAAATAAGATAGATTAGTATCTCAAACCAACTCCGTCCCAGTCACATCCTGCTTAATCTTACCAGCTTTCATGAGTCCACCAAGAGCTTTCTTAAACTGTCCCTTGGAAATACCGAAAGTAGCCTTGATGTCCTCCGGAGCTGACTTATCATTGAGGGTCATGAAGCCACCATTGGTCTCCAGATAAGTCAGAATCATCTGGGCGTCATTTTCCAGCATCTCAAAAGAGCGAGGTTTGAGCGAAAGGTTTAAAGTCCGATCCACCTCTCTAAAACCAATGACACGCGCATCCAAGACCTGACCTAAACGCGGCTCTGTGTAACGCTCGCTGGGGTGGATAAAGCCCAGCATATTATTTTCAGGCAGATAGACAAAGGTTCCAGATAACTTCAAACGATAAACAATAGCCGGCCAATTTTGATTTTGCATATTATTATAAGCTGGACGAGCTAATTTCTGGAAATCTTCTTGGTAGGCTAAAAGCCCCCAAATGCGATCTTTTTTGTCTACATCCAGACGAATATAGAGGCAGTCGCCTTTTTTAGGCCAAAGTTCTTTTATTTCTGGCAAAATGTCAAGAGACACTACAATTTGCTTATCTGGAAGTCCTGTGTCAACAAAAACACCTAAGTCCTTGCGAACATCAGTCACTGTTCCCCAGCCAAAAGTCGTCTGGGTCGCTGTTACATCAAGAGTCGTCAAGCGAAGTTTCTGCTTCATGTCGCTGTAGGCAAAGCCCTTGACCGATTCGCCCAACTGATGCTTACCCTCTTCTTTAGCTAAAGCATACGTTTGCCCGTCTTTTTGGACAAAGTAAAAACGATCATTTTCATCGGTTACAAGACCTGTTATAAATGTTGCAAGATTTGTATTCATTTTTTATCTTTCTATCGTTTGAAGTAGATATGAAACATGTCTTCCCACTTCAAAAGAAGAAGCTGGAACAAAAGTGTTCAGCTTCCTTTGTTTATATAGTTATCATTTCTAAGACGCAGTAGTTTGGAGAAACTATGTTGACTTTAGTCAACTAGAGTTTCCCATACACAATTAATGGCACTTTAGTGCCTAATCAATCACTACTGAGTGAGCTCTAACTCATTGATCAATCAACTTTTACAGCCCTACTCGACTTTACGGAGATGGGACGACAAAATCAAGTTTCTAGGAAACGACTGATTTCTGTCCCATTCTCTTTGCTTTCTATTTTTTACTACATATAGAGAAAAGCTTACACTTCAATCAATTCTTTTTCCTTGCTGGCAGTCATTTCATCAATATGCTTAACTGCTTCATCTGTCACCTTTTGAATATCTTTTTCAAGTGTTTTCAATTCATCTTCAGTAATTTCTTTTGCTTTTTCTTGCTTTTTAGCTTCATCCATGGCGTCACGGCGGATATTACGAATAGCAATTTTAGCATTTTCGCCGACTTTCTTCACTTCCTTAGCAAGATTACGGCGAGTTTCTTCTGTCAAAGCAGGAATAACCAAACGAATAACTGTACCGTCACTCGCAGGAGTAATACCAAGGTCAGAAGCATTGAGTGCATGCTCAATATCCTTGATAGAAGATTTGTCAAACGGCGTCACCAAAAGGACACGCGCTTCAGGAATCGTGATAGACGCGATTTGATTGAGTGGAGTTTCCACTCCATAATACTCAACTGAAATCCGATCCAAAAGGCTGGCGTTCGCACGACCAGCACGAATGCTGCCAAATTCACGCGCCAAACTTTGGTGTGATTGTGTCATTCTTTCTTTCGCCTTTTCTACAATTGCATTTGCCATAAATTATTCCTCTTCTTTTTCTACATTATTTGAAACGGTTGTTCCAATTTGCTCACCAAAGACAACGCGTTTGATATTACCAGGTTCGTTCATATTAAAGACAACAAGGTCAATGTCATTATCCATTGAAAGAGTTGAAGCTGTTGAATCCATGATACGAAGGCCTTTGTTAATCACGTCACGGTGGGTTAATTCATCAAATTTCACCGCAGTCTTATCTTTCTTAGGATCAGCGTTATAAACGCCGTCTACACCATTTTTTGCCATAAGAATTGCATCAGCTTCAATCTCAGCCGCGCGAAGGGCAGCTGTTGTATCTGTTGAGAAGTAGGGAGAACCAACTCCAGCACCGAAAATAACGATACGTCCTTTTTCCAAGTGTCGCAGAGCGCGTCCACGAATATAAGGTTCTGCTACTTGCTGCATAGCAATCGCTGTCTGTACGCGCGTATCCACCCCCACTTGTTGAAGTGAATCCGCCATAACCAAGGCATTCATGACTGTTCCTAACATTCCTGTGTAGTCAGCCTGCACACGATCCATTCCTGCTTCTGCCGCAGGCTCTCCACGCCAGAGATTTCCACCGCCGATAACAAGGGCGATTTCAATACCTAAATCATGTACTTCCTTGATTTCCTCTGCCATTTTTTGAACGGTTGAAATGTTAATTCCGATCCCTTTCTCACCAGCAAGAGCTTCACCTGATAATTTGATTAAAATACGTTTATATTTCGGGGCTACCATTTTTATTCTCCTTATTTTATCTGTACTATTTTACCATATTTTGAGATTTTTATATAGTCAAATTCTGTAAAAAATAAAAATTTCGAGGAAAAAGTAACACTCACAGGATTTAAAAAACTCCATCCGAAGATAGAGTCCCACGATTTGTTTCATGTGTAAAAATCAGAACCTAAGCTAAAAAATCTAATAAAACCTGAGTGAAATCACTCGTTGAAAGCGCAGGAACACCTTCTATCTGACTAGCAAAATCATCTGTCATCTTTTGAAGTGCTAACGCTTTTTCAATCGCTTTTATAATAACTTGCGCAGCTTCGGACCACCCAATGTAATCAAACATCATGCAGGCAGACAACAAGAGTGAACAAGGATTTGCTTTATTTTGATTTGCGATATCAGGAGCCGTTCCATGCGTTGCTTCAAAAATAGCATGACCTGTTTCATAATTGATATTAGCTCCAGGAGCAATACCAATGCCGCCAACTTGAGCAGCCAGAGCATCACTAACATAATCTCCATTCAAATTTGTCAAAGCTACTACTTGAAATTTTTCAGGATTTAATAGAATTTGTTGTAAAAAATTATCTGCAATCACATCTGTCACAATCAATTTCCCAGCTGCTAATTCCTTTGCAAACTCCTTCTCTGCAAGCTCATAGCCCCATTTTCTGAAACCACCTTCTGTAAATTTTTGGATATTCCCTTTATGAACCAGAGTTACGTTTTTTACATTGGCAGATAGAGCATAATGGATCGCTGCACGAATCAACCGTTCACTTCCTTGGCGTGAAATTGGTTTAATGCCAATAGCACTCGTCTTCGGAAAACGAATTTTATCAATTCCCATTTCCTTTTGTAAAAATTGTATCACTTGTTGAGCCTCATCAGACTCACCTTCCCATTCAATTCCTGCATAAATATCTTCGGTATTTTCACGAAAAATTGTCATATTCGTCTTTTTAGGATGTCGTAGTGGGCTAGGAACGCCCGCAAAATACCGTACGGGACGTACACAAGCGTAGAGATCTAGTTCTTGACGCAAGGCAACATTTAAAGAACGAATGCCACCACCAACAGGAGTTGTAAGAGGACCTTTAATCGCAACTAAATGATGCTGGATTGTCGTTAAAGTCTCTTCTGGCAACCATTCTCCTGTCAAACGAAAGGCTTTTTCTCCCGCCAATATCTCTTTCCAAAAAATCTTTCTACTGCTTTTATAAGCTATCTCCACTGCTTTATCCAAGACAAGCTGTGCATTTTCCCAAATGTCATGCCCAATTCCATCACCTTCGATGTAAGGGACAACGGGATTATCAGGAACTAGCAACTGCTTATTCACAAGACGAATTCTTTCTGCCATTTTATCTCCTCCCAATAGGAATATAATGTAAATTTTGAGCGCCAACATAATGAGAGCGAGGTCTAATCAACTTATTATTTTTGCGTTGCTCTTGAATGTGAGCAATCCAGCCAGATACCCGACTCATTGCAAAAATCAATGTATAGATACTACTGTCAATACCTAAAACATGATAAACCGTTGCTGAGTAAAAATCTACATTCGGTATTAAATGCTTGGTGTGCTTCATATAACGTTCGATTTCTTCTGAAATCTGGTACCAAATTTCTTTTTCTGTCCCCTTTGTCAATTCCTCTGCCATTTCTCGCAAATATTTTTCACGAGGATCCTGTGTTTTATAAACACGATGACCAAAGCCCATGATTTTTTCATGTGAGGCTAATTTTCGATCCAAATATGCATTCGTATCGCCCTCTGCTTTAATTTCCTTTAACATGTCAAAGACGCATTCATTGGCTCCTCCATGAAGTGACCCTTTTAAAGCGCCGATTGCCGCCGTCACACAAGAATAAATATCGGTTAAAGTGGAAGCACATACCCGCGCTGCAAAAGTTGAAGCATTTAGCTCGTGATCTGCATGAAGAACCAGAGCACGATTGAAAGCTTGAATTTCTAATTCTGTTGGTTCCTGCCCATTTAGCATATATAAAAAGTTCGCCGCAAATCCTAAATCTTTTCTCGGTTCAATCGGAGTTTGTCCCAATCTCAACCTTGTAAATGTTGCAATGATCGTTGGAATCTTAGCCATCAATTGAATACTTTGTTCATAAGTTGCTTCTAGAGACGTCTCTTCGGCATGGATATTATAAACTCCTAAAAGACTAACTGTAGAACGCAATACACTCATTGGATGCAGATGCTTGCGCGATTGGATGAGAATACATTGTTCCACCGCATCACTAATGGCATAATTGGCACGTAAATCGTTCACAAAATGTTTCAATTCAATCTGAGTTGGCAAACGCAAATTCCAAAGTAGGTAAATGACTTCTTCAAAACTTGCATTATTCTCCATCAATTCGGAAATATTATAGCCTGCATAAGAAAGAGTATCATCTATAATCTGACTGATACGAGTCTCACAGGCAATCGTATCTTTTAAACCATTGCTTTGTGTCATTGTTTCACCTCTTGCAATTTCTTTCTAACCACCATTGGTAAAATCCCTCCATTTTCATAATAACGAATATCCGCGTCTGCATCAAAACGAAGACGTGCTTTAAATCGTGTGATTCGATCGCCTTCTTTTGCAATAACCGTTATGATTTGCCCTACCTGTGGCTCTTTCGGCAATTGAATATCAAACGTTTCTTTTCCAGTTAATCCAAGATTTTGAGCATTTTCGCCGTCCAAATATTGAAGAGGAAGAATGCCCATCATGACTAAATTGGAGCGGTGAATTCTTTCAAAACTTTCAGCTAAAACCACTTTAACACCCAAAAGATTTGCTCCTTTAGCTGCCCAATCACGACTAGAACCCATACCATAATCGCGACCTGCCAAAATAATCGTATCCACTTTTTCTTTCTTATAACACATAGCAGCCTCATAAATCGGCATCAGTTCACCCTTATACTTTGTATAACCACCAAGTTTTCCAGCTGCTAGTTCATTTTTTATCCGAATATTGGCAAAGGTGCCTCTCATCATCACTTCATGATTCCCGCGACGACTACCATAAGAATTAAAGTCTTGATAGCTTACACCATGTTCCTCTAAATATGATGCTGCTGGACTATTTCTAGCAATATTTCCTGCTGGAGAAATATGGTCTGTCGTAATTGTATCTCCAAATTTTGCTAAAACAGCTAGATTTTTCAACGGTTGAATGCTTGTATCATCTTCCAAGCCATCAAAGTAAGGAGGATTTTGTATATAAGTAGAAGCTTGATTCCAGTGATAGATTTTCGATTTTGTCGTTGGAATTTGATTCCATTTTTCACTATCAGTAAAAACATGCTCATACTCTTTTTTAAACAAACTACTGGTAACGTATTTTTGTACATAATCTGCTACCAAATCATGATTTGGCATAAGATCCATGAAGTAAACAGGTAGTCCATTTCTATCATATCCAAGCGGTTCACTTGTTAAATCAATATTTGTATTCCCAGCTAAAGCATAAGCGACCACCAGTGGCGGACTGGCTAAAAAATTTGCTTTAACCAAAGGATTGATTCGTCCTTCAAAATTCCGATTACCTGATAAGACTGCACTAGCAAGTAAATCCGTATCCGTAATTGCTTTTGCCACTTCTGGTAACAAATTTCCAGAATTGCCAATGCAAGTGGTGCAGCCATATCCAACAACATTAAAACCTAATTTGTCCAGATAGACTTGGAGACCACTCTCCTTCAAATAGGCCGTAACAACCTTACTGCCTGGTGCAAGTGATGTTTTGACTGTCTTTGAAACACGCAATCCTTTTTCCACAGCATGTTTAGCTACTAAGCCTGCCGCCATTAAGACATATGGGTTGGAGGTATTGGTACAACTAGTAATTGCTGCAATAGCGACATGACCCGTTTTAATTTCTTCTTCATAATCGTCAAACAATACCGTCGCTGTTTTCCTCAATTCCTCTCTCGGCAAACCAAAACCTCGAACACCCGCTTCTCGGATAAGACTCGCTTGAAATTCTTGCTTAGCATTTGTCAATTCAATTAAATCCTGTGGCCGTTTGGGACCAGAAATACTTGGAACAATGGTGGATAAATCAATCTCAACAACTTTTGAATAAATTGGCTCCACTTTTTCATCATAAAATAGATGATTCTTTTGAGCATAGAGCTTCGTTAACGCAATATGTTCTTCTTTCCGATTTGTTAGTCGCATATAACGAAGTGTCTCTTCATCAATAGGAAAGTAACCGCAGGTTGCTCCATATTCTGGCGCCATATTTGCAACTGTTGCGCGGTCTGCCAAACTAAGTGTTGCTAGTCCTTCCCCAAAATATTCCACAAATTTTCCAACTACATTTTCTTGTCGTAATCGTTGCGTTACTTTTAAAGCTAAGTCTGTTGCCGTTGCAATCTTGGGCAATTCCCCAACTAAGTGTACACCAATCACTTCTGGAATCGGAAAATAGGAGGCTTCTCCCAACATAGCAGCTTCTGCTTCAATTCCTCCAACTCCCCAACCAAGAACCCCTATTCCATTGATCATTGTTGTATGACTGTCTGTTCCAAACATTGAATCTGGATAAAGCATGCCGTCTTTTTCAATAACAACATCACTAAGGAATTCAATATTAACTTGGTGAATAATCCCAGTTGCAGGTGGAACTGCACGATAATTATCAAAAGATTGCTCAGCCCATTTCAAAAATTCATACCGCTCATTATTACGTGAAAATTCTTTTGTTATATTTTCTTTCAAAGCAGTCTCACAGCCATAACAATCAACTTGCACACTATGGTCAATAACTAAATCCACAGGAATTTCAGGATTGATAAGCTCTGGGTCTCCCCCATTTGTTACAACTGCATTGCGCATACTTGCCAAGTCAACAACAACTGGTACTCCCGTAAAGTCCTGTAAAATAACACGACTTGGTTTAAAGGGCACTTCACCTTTCGGTTTAACAGCTTGATAGTGCATTAGATTTTCTATGTGATGTTTTCTTACAGCATCACCATCTTCTTTTCGCAACAGACTTTCTAATAACATGCGAATAGAATAAGGAAGACTGTCTAAGTTTCCACCCATATCTAATGCCGCTTTTTCGAGATCAATATAGCTATATTCTTGATTTCCTTGATATAATATAGATTTGTATCTTACCATGAGAAACCTCCCGCTAGGAATAATTATTTTATATTATACAATTTTACGAAAATTCATGCAATAGTTTTTATAAAAATATGTAAGAAAATATAACATTACCGGTTTTTACTTACTATTTCACATATGTATTCGCCAAAAAATCCAAAGCATAAAAAAGCGATGAATTCATCAATCCAACGCTTTTGATTTTATCAAAAGAAAAACTCCATCCGAAGATAGAGTTTTAGATTCTAAATTAAAGTGTGTTAACATCAACCTTAATACCCACACCTTGAGTAGTGGTGATAGTAAGATTTGTCATGTAAGTTCCTTTTACTGTAGCCGGTTTAGCTTTTGCAATCACATCGTGGAATGCTTTGAAGTTTTCAACCAACTTATCAGCATCAAATGAAACTTTACCAATGATAGCTTGTACGTTCCCTGCACGATCAGCACGGTAAGTAATTTTACCGCCTTTAGATTCTTCAACCGCTTTAGCAACATCCATTGTTACGGTACCAGTTTTAGGGTTTGGCATCAAGTTACGTGGTCCAAGGATACGTCCAAGACGTCCAACAAGTGCCATCATATCAGGTGTAGCAATTACGACATCAAAGTCAAGCCAGCCACCGTTGATTTTTGCAACGAGGTCATCTTCACCAACGAAGTCTGCACCAGCAGCTTTTGCTTCTTCTGCTTTTGCACCACGTGCAAAAACAAGCACACGTTGGGTTTTACCAGTTCCGTTTGGAAGAACCATTGCACCACGGATTTGTTGATCCGCTTTTTTCACATCAATGTTCAAGTTATAAGCAACTTCTACAGTTGCGTCAAATTTTGCAAAGTTTGTTTCTTTTGCAAGTGCTACAGCTTCTTCTACGCTGTATGCTTTTGTGCTGTCGATTTTTTCAAGAGCAGCACGAAGTTGTTTGCTTTTTTTAGCCATTTTCTATTCTCCTTGTAAGTGGTTCAATCGATTTTCATCTCCCACGTCCTTCTCGTCTGATGAAGTCTTGCGGGTTTGGGTGTTATTGATTAGTCAACAACAGTGAATCCCATAGAACGAGCAGTACCTTCGATCATACGCATTGCAGACTCAAGGTTTGCAGCGTTCAAATCTGGCATCTTAGTTTCAGCAATTTCTTGTACTTGTGCACGAGTAACTGTTGCAACTTTTGTTTTGTTTGGTGTACCTGATCCTTTTTCAACACCTGCAGCTTTTTTCAAAAGAACAGCAGCTGGTGGTGTCTTTGTTACGAAAGTAAATGATTTATCTTCGTATACAGAGATGACAACTGGAATAATCATGCCAGCTTGATCAGCTGTGCGAGCATTGAACTCTTTCGTAAATCCCATGATG
The DNA here is from genome assembly GCF_001839535.1 of Streptococcus sp. HMSC36C04. Classification (NCBI taxonomy): domain Bacteria; kingdom Bacillati; phylum Bacillota; class Bacilli; order Lactobacillales; family Streptococcaceae; genus Streptococcus; species Streptococcus sp. HMSC36C04. The sequence goes on from NZ_KV841606.1 coordinate 155,987, forward strand.
TTGATACCAGCTTGACCAAGCGCAGGACCAACTGGTGGAGCTGGAGTAGCTTTACCAGCAGGGATTTGCAATTTTACAAGTTTTTCGACTTTTTTAGCCATTTTTAAATCCTCCTTTGTGGTTTTGGCGGTAACGTAATATTTTTACCTCCCACAAGTATGCTTATGCATACTTTTCTATTATACACTAAACCTGCTAAATTGCAAGAAAAAACACGAAAAATTTTTCTATCTTTCTCCAGTTTTTATGGTAAAATAAACTTATGACATTATTAAAAATCGCATCTATTTTATTTATCTTTTTAACCATTATTTTAACCATTATTATCACTAAATTATTTCGCCTGAAACGGTTTGGCTTGAATTTTGCGGATCTGGCTTTTCCACTTTTTGTGTTGGAATTCTATATCATCTCTGATAGAGCTTTCTACCACAGTCTCTTGCCAGAATTGGCGTTAGCTCTCTCTGCTTTAGCAATTGCCATTACTGTCTACTTTCTTCGAGTTAAACGCAGTTTTTACTATCCTAAGTTCTTTAAATTTTTCTGGCGAGCTGGTTTTATTTTGACCTTCTTTCTCTACCTCGCCATGGTGATTGGCTTATTTTTAGCAAAATAATAAAAAATATCGGACAGACTCATCTGCTTCCGATATTTTTATATTTAATATTTTGTTGAGAACTTATCAAATAGAGCAAATAACTTATTTGTTATGAATTGGAACAATCTCATAAGTGATTCTAACATCAAGGAGAGAATGACTGTGAGGATAATGGTAATCGGTGAGATTTTGGATAACAAAAAGATAGAGTGAAATAACAAGCCTGAAATCACCAAACCGATGATGTTAAAGAGTACGACAATGGTTTTCATTCGATTGAGCGGCTGAATAAGCTTGATGATGATAATGAAACCAACTACTGCTAATAAGATAACAGACGATGTCGCCACTTCTTGCGTAGATAACCGAAAAATCCGACCACAAGCCATGACAATCAAAACGGCTAGTAAATCAACAAAAGCTGCTGGTATGGCATTCTGTAAAACCGTTCTGATAAAACGCCCTCGAATGCGCTGCTTATTAGGCTCCAAAGCTAACATAAATCCGGGTATACCAATAGTGAACGCACTAATCAAGGAAACTTGTGATGCCTGCAAAGGATAGGTAAAAGCAAACAAACTAGATAAGATAGCAAGGGAAATAGAAAAAATATTTTTCACAAGAAATAAACTAGCGGAACGCTGAATGTTATTGACAACCCTACGTCCTTCTGTCACAATATGCGGCATATGCGAAAAGTCAGAATCCAGCAAAACAACTTGTGCAATCTGTTTGGTAGCATCGTTGCCAGATTCCATAGCAATGCTGCAATCTGCAATCTTCATTGCTAAAATATCATTTACACCGTCACCTGTCATTGCAACTTTATGTTGATTAGCTTGAAGTGCTTGAACTAATTTTTGTTTCTGTTGAGGGGTCACTCGACCAAAGACCGTATATTTTTCAACTGCTTGAGTGATTTTTTCATCAGTATCCAAGTTTTGCGCATCTACATAATTTTCAGCATGAGGAATCTCTGCTTTGGTAGCCACTGCAGCAACTGTGACAGGATTATCTCCTGAAATAACTTTGACTTCCACACCTTGAACATCAAAATATGAAAAGGTCTCGGCTGCATTTTCTCGAATTGGATTTTCTAATAAGATGAAGAGTAGGGGTTCTACTGTTTGAGTCAAATCACCTGTAAATGGCTGATCTTTTGATTCAGCAAAAACAAGAACGCGTGAGCCGCTTTCTGCATATTGTTGAAAATAGCTGCGATATTCTTCCAGCTTTTCTTTTAATACAAACTCTGGAGCACCTAAAATAAAATTGTCTTCTTTGAAAGAAATAGCACCAAACTTGGTCTTTGAACTAAACGGAAGGGCCTTCACTACGGTCCAAGCCTTTTCTACTACTTCTGAAGCAAAAAAGTCTCGAATTGCTACAATCGTTTCATTTTCATCTGGACTTGCTGCCAAATATTGTTTAAGAGCTTCCTGTGAGGCATTCTTGTCTTGCTGAACAGAGAGTACTTGTGCAACTTTCATCGTATTTTCCGTAATGGTTCCTGTCTTATCTACACACAAAACATCTACACGAGAAAGAGACTCAATCCCTTTCATACTATTTAATAAAACCTGCTGTCTTGCTAGACTAGCTGCTCCCAAAGCCAGCGCCAGAGTCATCAAAAGATAAAGCCCCTCTGGAATCATACCGATAATAGCTCCTACCGTGGAGACAATACTAACTTGAAAACTTTCGTGATTGGTCACATAACTTTGGAAAAATAGAAGAAGCCCTAAAGGAATAATCAAAAATCCAATCACTTTAACCAGATTATTGACCGAACGTACCATTTCCGATTCTTCTTTTCCAGAGACTTCTTTTGCTTTCAATGTCAGTTGATTGATGTAGGATTCATCGCCTACTTTTTCCAAGCGAGCATAGGCTTTGCCAGATACGACAAAACTGCCTGACATGACAGTATCATCTATTTGCTTTGCGATTTCATCTGCTTCTCCTGTCAACTGTGATTCATTGACTTTCAATTCACCTGATACAATCTTAGCATCTGCATAGATTTGGTCTCCTGTCGAGAAAAGAACGATATCATCTTGTACTAAATCTTTTGTCTCTAGTTGGATTTCTTTACCGTCTCGCACTGCAATCGCTGTGTAGTGATGAAGTAACTGCATGTTGCTCAATATTTTGCGCGCTCTAAGCTCTTGAACAATTCCAATCAAAGAATTGATAATAACAATAGGTAAAAAAAGTAAATTATTCCATGATTGTACAATAACTAGCAACATAGCAAGGACAAAAAATATAAAATTAAAATAAGTAAACACATTCGACTGAATGATTTGCCAAGTTGTTTTTTCCGTGCTAACCGTTACTTCGTTGACCAAGCCTTTTTGAATTCGTTCTTCAACCTCTTGTTGGCTAAGCCCTGTGTATATCTGTTCTGACATATAGCCTCCATTCACAAATCATATTAGTATTCTATCAAAAAAGTCCGGTTTAAGTCATAGAAAACTTACAGAATTGAAAAATGTGAGATTTTCCATACCTTTTCTACAAAACTTTCAAAATAAAACAGCTACAGAAAAAGAGGCTGGGACAAAAGTCCTTAACCTCGTCAGATTTTTATGAGTTTCTTGCAAGTCGCAGTGGTTGAGTGGGTTCTATGCGGTTGATAAATCAACCTTTACAGCCCTACTCAACTGTGCGGGGGTGGGACGACAAAATCAAATTTCTTCGAAATTACCGATTTTTGTCCCACTCCCAAGGATGTTACATTTTTTAAACAGCACCTATTTTAGTTATTCAATAAAACTTTTCTTGGCTTGGTGCCTTCTGCTGGACCGATGACACCTGCAGCTTCCAACTCTTCCATCAGTCGAGTCGCACGATTAAATCCGACAGACAATCGACGTTGGAGCATTGAAGCACTCGCTTTTTGAGTTTCTATGACCAAAGCCTTGGCTTCTTCAAAGAGTGGATCACCTTGTTCACTCTCACTACCTGAATCCATGTCATTCTCAGATACTTCGCCTGGGTCAAAATTATCATCATAGTCTGCTTCGGCTTGATTCTTAACAAAAGTGACAATGCGCTCCACATCTTCATCAGAGATGAACGATCCTTGCAGACGAACAGGATGATTTTCATCAATCGGCTTAAAGAGCATATCCCCACGTCCCAAGAGTTTCTCTGCACCATTTTCATCTAGAATCGTTCGGCTATCAGTTCCGCTAGAGACAGCAAAAGCAATCCGCGAAGGAACATTTGCCTTGATGAGCCCAGAGATAACATCAACAGACGGTCGCTGAGTGGCCAAAATCATGTGAATACCAGCCGCTCGAGCTTTTTGTCCCAAGCGAATAATGGCGTCTTCCACTTCTTTGCTGGCTACCATCATAAGGTCTGCCAACTCATCCACAATGACCACAATCAAAGGAAGAGGAACTTGTTTATATTCTGGTTGACTAGCATTGTACTCGGCTACTTTGGCATTGTAACCTGCAATATTGCGAGCACCAACCTTAGAAAAGAGCTCATAGCGATTTTCCATTTCATCGACCACTTTTTGCAAAGCCCGACTCGCTTTGCGAGGATTGGTCACAACAGGGATCAGTAAGTGGGGAATATCATTATAGACAGACAATTCGACCATTTTAGGATCGACCATCATGAACTTGACTTCATCTGGTCGTGCTTTCATGAGAATACTAGCAATAATACCGTTGACTGCAACGGATTTCCCTGAACCAGTCGAACCTGCTACTAGCAAATGAGGCATTTTTGCCAAATCAAATGTCCGAACGGAGCCATTGACTGCTTTCCCCAAAGGGATTTCGAGTAATTTCTTGTCGTCTGTCTTAGACTGCTCCCAGAGCTCACGGAAAGTAACCGTCGCAATCTCGGAATTCGGAACTTCAATTCCGACTAGAGATTTTCCCGGAATAGGTGCTTCAATCCGCACATCTTTAGCTGCCAAAGCCAGAGCTAAATCGTCAGCCAGATTGGAAATGCGATTGACCCGCACTCCGACAGCTGGCTTGACCTCGTACTTAGTCACAGACGGTCCGATTTCAGCACGTTCAACGCTAGCACGAATGCCAAAGCTAGCAAATGTTTCTTCTAAAATCTTGATATTTTCGCGAACAATTTTCTTTTCTTTGGATTGATTTTTAGGCTTGTCTGGCGCAAACAAATTGATTGTTGGCAGTTTGTAATCTAAACTTTCTTTGGGGGTGAAATTAACCTCAACATCTTCATCTGTGTTATCTTGCTGCTCTTCTTTGTGTTGTTTCTCAGACAAACTCTCATCATAATCATAAATTTCTGGTTCTGCTTCTTCAAACTGAATCGGCGTATGAGCTAAGACCTCATCATCTAAAATTTCTCCCGTTTCGGGATCAATTTGTGGCTCGTCTTGCTCTACTTGAATAGCACTCATCGCTGCTTGCGCAGCTTTTTCTTCTTTTTCGATAAAACGTTGCTGACGCCTTGCTTCTCGCTTTTCACTCCAAGCATGATAGATTTCACTTAATTTTTCAAAAATATCATAAATCGAATACGGACTGATGAGTAGCACCCCTAGCAATATTAAGAGGAGCCCGATAAAGTAGGTGCCAATATTTGAAAATAAAAAGGCTATAGGAGTATAGAGTGTCGCTCCTAATAAACCGCCACCAGCAAAAGCACTGACTTTAACAGCTGTCAAATCCGTTAAAATCCGTGACAAGGTTGTACTTAGAACCTGTCCTTTTAAATTTAAAACATTTACAAAATAAGCTTGAAACATAAGCAGCAAGCCAATAAAAATACTGAAAAAGCCTGATTTATACCCTTCATGCTTATTGACCCACTTAAAAAAGAAAAGATAAATGAGACTGGCTATAATAACTACATAAGCTAAACTTCCTACCAATAAGCGAATGAGATTGTAAAGAGTGATCCCAACGGCACCCCATTTTAATGCTGCAAAAAGAAGCAAAAAAGCTACTCCGAAAGTTATCAACATCCTCCGAATGGCCTTTTGCCGTTCTAACTCTGCTTTTGTAGGTCGTCTCGTTGTCCGACCTTTTTTACTATTTTTCTTACTTGCCATAACTTTTATTATACCATAAGTCGGACACTAATCCAATGAAAGAAAAAAGCAGAAAATCAATGTTCCTGCTTTTAAATAATAATCTTTACTTCCAAATCACATCACCATCACCATCACCATCATCTACTGGTAAAACAAACCACAAAATCAAATAAGGGACTAGACCGATTCCATATACAAAAAATGCTACTCCCCAGATCAGTCGCACAATGGTAGGATCTATGTCAAAAGAATTTGCTACGCCTGCACAGACACCTGCAATTTTCTTATTCCGCACATCTCTTGTCAATCGTTTAGCCATTCTCTATCCCTCCTTTATAAATCTATTATAACATAAATTTTTTACCACTAAATAAATATCATAAAGAAGTTCCATAATCTGGTTGACAGATAATCGGCAGCAAGATTAAAAAAGTTGCTGTTGCAGTTGACCTAGAATAAAGCGAGAAATTGGTCCGACAATCAGAAAATTCAAGGGAAAAACCACAATAAAATTAGTCAACCAAGCTCCAAAGTAATTGGATACTGAAAGCGGCACGCCGTTAAAAAGCATACCATAAAGAGACATCAATGAAACCATAATCAGAACCATACCACCTGAAACAACGAGGAGCTTCTGCCAAGGTTTATGGCGTTCTGTTAAAAATTTAAAAGCAACTCCCTTCACAACTGGTCCTGCCACAAGAAGGTCTAAGAGAAAAGTGGTAATCAATCCAGGAACATATCCCATTGCTAGATGAGCCCATGAAAATATCCTACAACGGACAGGTTCCAAATGCTCATTCCAAATACCATCATGCTGCACATAAAGGCTGTAAAAAATAATGATTCCTTAAAATTCTTCGGCATAAAAACTCCATTTCTTTGTTGATAAACGCTATTTTAGCACAAAAAATTTTTTCTCGTAAGCAAATTTACAAAACTTTTCATAAGAAAATGTTTTCATACTTTAAACGATTGAACTATCTTTACATCAAAAAAGTAGCCCGATAGTGCCTTTCAGTTAGCATGGACAAACTCTCAAAAGGTTTGAAAAAGGCTTTTATTTATAGTAAAATGTGAATAGTTCAACATTCAGAAAGGAAATCTATGAAAAAATTACTTATCTTAGGACTGACTGCTGGTTTATTTTTGACAGGCTGTACAAACTTACAAAGAGCTATTAGAGGAAATGACTATGTAGACTCCAGCCTTGCTTCCGAATCCAGCTCAAGAGCAGCGGAAAAACAAAAAGAAGAGCAAAAAGCTGCTTTGAGCGATAAAAATGCTAACTTTCCACAGCTGTCTGACAAGGTCGCTGACGATGAAGCGGAAGTGAAAATAACCACAACTGAAGGTGCTATTTCTATGAAGCTTTTTCCAAAATATGCTCCACTTGCAGTTGAAAATTTCTTAACGCATGCTAAGGAAGGTTATTATAACGGCGTGACTTTCCACCGTGTCATTAAGAACTTTATGATTCAAACAGGAGACCCTAAGGGAGACGGTACTGGTGGTGAATCCATTTGGAAAGGCAAAAATTCTAAGATCGACTCTGGAAGTGGCTTTAAAACAGAGATTTCGTCTTATCTCTACAATATCCGTGGCGCATTAGCCATGGCTCGATCTTCCAATCCAAATTCCAACGGTAGTCAATTTTTCATCAACCAAAATACCAAGGACAGTTCTAATCAGCTCTCTAGTACAACTTATCCTGAAAAAATCATTGAAGCCTATAAAAAAGGTGGAAATCCAAGTTTAGATGGAAATTACACTGTCTTTGGGCAAGTCATTTCTGGCATGGATGTTGTGGATAAAATCGCTGCTACCGAGACTGGCGAAAACGACAAACCCAAAAAAGAAATCAAAATTGAGAAAATTGAAGTCATCAAGGACTATACATTTAAGAAATAATCACAAAACGGAGTCTGGAAACAAAAATGTTCTAGACTCGTTTACTTTCTAGAATAAAACTCATTGAGTGGTCTCTAATGTGCTGATGCTATCAGCTTTTACAGTCCTACTCAACCTTACGGAGTGGTGGGACGACAAAATCGATTTCTTACGAAATACTGATTTTTGTCCTACACCCCGTTTTCTTTATGCCTACGTTAATTGATTAAAATCCCAAATCTGATCTACCCATCCTTTGTAGAAGTCAGGCTCATGGCAGACCATGAGAATACTCCCTTTGTATGCTTGGAGAGCGCGCTTGAGCTCATCTTTGGCATCCACATCGAGGTGATTCGTAGGCTCATCCAGTACTAAGACATTATTTTCTCGGTTCATGAGGAGACAAAGTCGAACCTTAGCCTGCTCACCTCCTGAGAGAACTTGAATCTGGCTTTCAATATGCTTGGAGGTCAGACCGCAGCGAGCCAGAGCAGCACGAACTTCCGCTTGATTGAGTGACGGGAAAGCATCCCAAACAGCTTCCAAAGGGGTCTGGCGATTACCACCAGCTGTCTCCTGCTCAAAATAGCCCAATTCCAAATAGTCTCCACGCTCTACTTGACCAGCAAGAGGAGGAATGATTCCAAGCAAACTTTTTAAGAGAGTTGTTTTCCCGATTCCGTTGGCTCCGATAATGGCAACTTTCTGATTGCGCTCAAAGGTTAGATTAAGGGGCTTTGTCAAAGGACAATCGTAACCAATTTGCAACTCTTCTGCTTGAAAAATAAAGCGCCCTGGTGTACGAGCCATTTTGAAGTCAAAGGAAGGCTTAGGCTTCTCACCCTGCAATTCAATCAGCTCCATTTTGTCTAATTTTTTCTGGCGGGACATAGCCATATTGCGGGTAGCCACCCGAGCTTTGTTGCGCGCTACAAAGTCTTTTAAATCAGCAATTTCCTTTTGCTGGCGCTCGTAAGCTGCTTCCAGCTGAGATTTCTTCATCTCATAAACTTCTTGGAATTGATAATAATCACCAGAATAGCGGGTCAAGTTTTGATTTTCTACATGGTAGACGATATTGATTACATCGTTTAAGAAAGGAATATCATGGGAAATGAGCACGAAAGCATTTTCATAATTTTGCAGATAGCGCTTGAGCCAATCAATATGCTCTGCGTCCAAATAGTTGGTAGGCTCATCTAAGAGCAAGATGTCTGGTTTTTGAAGGAGAAGTTTTGCTAAGAGCACCTTGGTTCGTTGACCTCCAGAAAGAGCGGTGACATCCGTTTCCATACCGTAATCCATAACCCCTAAAGCACGGGCCACCTCATCAATCTTAGCATCTAAAGTATAAAAGTCTCGACTTTCCAATCGCTCCTGCAATTCACCCACTTCTTCCATAAGGACATCAATATCAGCTCCGTCTTCTGCCATAGCTAGATATATCTCATTGATTCGAGACTCAGTCTTGAAAAGTTCATCAAAAGCCGTCCGCAACACATCACGCACGGATTGACCTTCTTTCAACACAGCGTGCTGATCCAAGTAACCAGCTGTCACATACTTGGACCACTCAACCTTGCCTTCATCTGGCAACAATTGACCAGTTACAATGCTCATAAAGGTGGATTTCCCTTCACCGTTTGCTCCAACTAAACCGATATGCTCACCCTTAAGCAAGCGGAAAGATACATCCTCAAAAATAGCCCGGTCACCAAAACCGTGGCTCAAATTTTTCACTTCTAAAATACTCATTCTTATAAAACTTTCTGATTTATTGAGCGTGAGATAGAATCTGCACTTCAAAAATTATATCATCTTCTTGGTCAAATTGGCAAGGACAGAAAAAATAGTCTGGAATAACAGTATTCCAGACTCGATAAAACTCAATGCACTGTAGTTGAATACCTTCTAATGCTGATACTATCAGCTTTTTCAGACTTACTCAACCTTGCAGGGCTGGGACAACAAAATCAATTGCTGACAAAACGCTGATTTTGTTCCATTCTTATTTCACAATATTAAACAGCCAATGATAAAGCCAAGCTCTCCATCTACAACTGCTAACTCATTCTTTAAACTAATTCTTTCAAAAACGCTATCAAGGTCTCAGCTGACCGCCTGCCAGCTTCATGGATAAATTCGTCAAAGCTGATATTTGCGTCATGAGAAGCTGTATCACTCATGGCACGAATGACCATAAAAGGCAGACCGATAGAATGGGTTGCTTGCGCAATGGCTGCTCCTTCCATTTCTACTGCTAAAACATCTGAAAAATGCTGCTTAATGGCTTGAATCTTGTCTTGTCCCGCAATAAAACTATCTCCTGTTGCAATCAAGCCAACGCGACTTGTCTGATGTGTCTTTTCTAAAAGCTTCCTCATCTCAGAAACCAAATAGCGGCTCGCTTCAAAATACAGTGGCTGGCGCGCCATTTGTCCGTATTCATAGCCAAAAGCTGTTACATCT
>NZ_KV841606.1:166084-178216 GCF_001839535.1 Streptococcus sp. HMSC36C04
CATCGTGGTACACTAGCCGATCAGCCACTACAACATCGCCGATTTGCAAACCTTCAGCTACCGCACCAGCAGAACCTGTATTGATGACAGCCGTCACTTTAAACTCATTGACCAAAACAGCCACACTCATAGCAGACATGACCTTTCCGATTCCGCTTTCGACCAGCACAACTTCATGACAACCGATACTTCCCGTATGATAAACATGCCCCAAACGTAAGTGCTTTTCAGCATTTTCCAAGTTTTCCACTAAGATTTTTAGTTCCTCCGGCATGGCCGCAATAATTCCGATTTTCATTATTTCCTCTCATTCTATCACAAAAAAAGCGAAAGTCGAGCTTATCGCTTTTTATAGCCAAATAATAGCAGCAATCAAAGCAATCAAAAGCAGAACAATCCAAAATAGAATTTTGTTTAATTTCGCTTGGAATACTCCGCGTTTTGCATTTTCAATACGTCGGCTCTTGGTCACCGTTGGTTCTACATCAATTTGCAGCGTATCTTGATTGAAACCGCTAGTTGGAGAAGAATCACCAAACTGACTTCTAGTCGTTTTTAAAATTTTGGTTTCTTCCTCATCATGCAAAGGTGGACCTGAAATATCTTCACCACGATTTGCCCGTTCAATCATTTCATCTGTTAATAAAGGTCTTCCCATGAGCGTTCCCCTATCTTCGATTCATTTTCATTTCCCAATATTGGAGTGCAATAATGGTTTTTGCATCACAAATATCACCACTAGCAAGGAGCGCTTTCGCTTCTTCCAAGGTTACTTCAAACAGCTCCAATGTCTCATCTTCATCTTGTGGACGAGGGTTTTCAACTTTTGTCAAATGGCTAGCGCTATAAAGTCTGATTCGCTCATTGCAAAAGCCAATCGCCGAATAGAAATCATAGAGCAATTCCAATTCACCTGTATAGCCGGTCTCTTCTTCCAATTCACGCAAAGCAGCAGCTTTAGGATCCGCATTTTCACCAACCTCTAACTTTCCAGCTGGAATTTCATAAGAGGTTGCTTCAATAGCTTTGCGGTACTGCTTAACCAAAATCATTTTATCTTCTGGTGTTAGCGCGATAACTGCCACCGCTCCATTATGGAAAATCAAATCACGGTAAGCTGTTCCTTTTCCTGCTGGCAACTGAACTTCGTCTTTTACAAGTTTAAAAATAGGACCTTGGTAAATTTCTGTTCGTTTTAGTGTTTTTTCTTCAAAATCCATAGCAATTCCTACTTATTATCTGGATGATGCGGCAAGCGTTTAGCGTATTCTTCTTTATTGATCTGACGACCACGACCAAGAGCAATCGCATCAGCTGGCACATCCTTGGTAATGGTTGAGCCTGCACCTACAAGAGAATTGTCCCCAAGTTCTACCGGCGCAATAATGGTTGAATTAGAACCTACAAAGACATTGTTCCCAATGACGGTCTTAAATTTGTGCTGTCCGTCATAATTAACTGTAATCGTTCCAGCACCAAAATTAACATTCGCACCCACTTCAGAATTACCAATATAGGTCAGATGCCCAGCTTTGGTATTTTCACCGATAGAAGAGCCCTTCACTTCAACGAAATTACCAATATGTACGTTTTTAGCAAGGCTTGAATCTGGGCGAACATGAGCGTAAGGTCCCACCGTTACACCGTCTGCAACTGTAGACTCTTCAATCATCGAATTGGTAATAACCGTTTGTTCACCAATAACAGAGTCAACAATATACGTACCATTTGTCAGAATGCTGCCTGCGCCAATTTTCGTTTGACCTTTCAAGGTAACATTGGCTTCAATTTGTACTTCTGGTTCAATCTGTACGTCTACATCAATATAAGTCGTTTCTGGATTTACAAAACTAACGCCATTCACCATGTGAGCTTGATTGATTCGACGACGCATAATACTTTCTGCCGTTGCCAATGCCACGCGGTCATTGACACCAAGACTTTCATCAAAGTCTTTCAGAGTATAAGCGCCGACTTTTTCGCCATTCTCACGGAAAATGCCGATTACATCTGTGATGTAGTATTCTCCTTGCGCATTGTTGGTATTGATATTTTTCAGGGCTTCAAAAAGACGAGCGTTATCAAAAACATACGTTCCTGTATTGATTTCTTTGATTTGCTTTTCAAAATCCGAAGCATCCTTTTGCTCCACAATTTTGAGCACTTCTTCCTGCTGATTACGGACAATCCTCCCATAACCAAATGGATTTTCCGCTTCTGCTGTCAAGATCGTTGCAACATTTTTGTGGTTGACATGAAAGTTAATCAAATTTTTCAGGCTTTCACCTGTGATTAACGGAGTGTCTCCTGCAATGACTAATGTTTGCCCTGCCAAACCTTCCAGCACAGGCTCTGCCATCATCACAGCATGACCAGTTCCTAATTGCTCCGTTTGACGAACAAATTCTGTCTGCCCCGCCAATACCTGCTCCACCAGCTCTGCCTTGTGCCCGACCACTGTCACAGTCTTTTCTGGTGCGATAGCAGAAACACTTCTAAATACATGTTCTAACATTGAAATTCCAGCAACTTTGTGAAGCACTTTTGGTAAATCTGATTTCATGCGAGTGCCTTTTCCAGCTGCTAAAATAATTGCATAGTTTGTCATAAATCGTCTCTTTTCTCTAAGATGTCACTACTATTATATCATTAAACAAAATTTTTTTAAATGAGGAATTAAAAAAAGAAATCGAGCGTTCAGCTGTCTATTCCGAATAAATCCGTCTGAAAAGTTTCCCAAACGGTTCTAGAGAAGACCCTTTTCATGGAAAAATACCTTTTTCTTCTCAAAAAAACCATTTCCCACAGGAAATTTTGTTTTTTGCTCCTAAAAAGTCCAGAATACATGAAAAAGTTCGCGGCTTATCAAAAAAAACAAATCCTCTATGTGAAAATTCGGATTTTGCTACAAATGGGCACTTCCTCCATGAGAAATTTGTCTCCTTTTATCTGGGAGAAGTCAGAATCCATGGTTATTCTTGCCAGTTGTCATAGGAGGCTGGGAAAAAACCTTGTTTGTGTTGGATTTTTTCTGAGTGAATTATAAGGCACAGTCTTCTAATCTATCGGATAAACCTTGCAAAACTCCTCCAAGACCACACTTCTCTCCTCTGAGAAAGCTAAGCCGGCTTCAGCCATCCATTCCGTGAAGAATTCCTCATGCACCTTCCGCCAATAAGCCAAAGATTTATCTCCCTCTCCTTCTTTAAAAGCGTGCTCTGCAGACACTTGATTGAAAGGGACAACCGCTACCTTGGTCACTTTAATGATACAGACAGCTTGACCCTGACCGTCTAAAATCACATCAAAGGTTCCTGCTTGAGGAATCGGCTCGCCATCTATCTGATACAAATCGTAGACCGAAGCCGTCGCAGTCTTCTCTCCTTTCAAAACTAAATCCGCCAGCTGATCTGGCTCTACACCAAATGCCCAGGCGTCTATTTTGTCGCCGATTGCGGGGTTGATTGTTTTGTATTCATTCCATAATTGTTCTGGGGTCATGGTTTCTCCTATCTGTTACTGATTTCAACTCATAAGCTGGATAAGCTCCTAAACATTGATAACCTAGCTTCTCAGCTATTTTCTTTGAGGCTTCATTGTGGGCGTCCCAGAGCGGAAAAACGCCGCATTGCAGGGATGCCAAAATCATCTTCGCCCCAAGAACAGTAGCTAAACCTTGCTGTTGATAAGTCGGTTTTGTTGCAATCTCAATTTCAATGGCTTTTTGGTAGACAAGTGCTGTCGAGACCCCAGCGACGATTTCCTGACCCTTCCGGATCACAAAGCCAAAAGCTCCGCCTTCTTGAAAGTCTTTAAAAGTTGCAAAATTCCCCTGCAAATCCTGAGACCATTCTTCCTGAGCTAGTTCTTGATAGGTTCTTTGATTAATTGCCTCCATACAGAACTGCTCCGATAACTGCTCCACGATGTTTTTCAAAACCTTGTCATCAAAATCTGCCTCATCTTTAAAAGCATAACGGGTAAAAGGAGATAAGGCTGGACAAGAGGACAAGCAGCCTTGCCAAGAAGCCTCTTCAGATATGAGAATGCGGTAGTCTGGCTTACAAAAGTCCCTATAATCCGCCAGTAATGCCATATCTGCCTGCCCAGCCAAAAAGAGAAAATCTCCTTGTTCATACAAAACGGCAGTCTCGTCTTCATTTGTATAAAACTGCCCTAACTTCGCCTTCAAACCATATCTCACCATGTTCTTTTGCCAATGTTGGAAACATTCCTGCAGTCTTGGCTCAATGCTCACTGCTTTCATTCTACTTGCCTCTTCACTTCAAACTCCAGCCACCGTCAATCTTGACAATCTCGCCCTGCATGGACTGAGCTTTTCCCGAGGCGAGAAAGAGGGTCAACTCGGCAACTTCTTCTGGTTCTATCCAACGCTTGATGGGAGTTTCGTCTGCTACCCATTGGGCTAAGCCTCCCAGCTCAAAGTCCGTTGCTGTCATACTTGTTTTAACTGCGCCCGGTGCAATCCCAAAAACCTGCACTCCCTGCTCCGCATAATCCAGTGCCAACTGCTTGGTAAATCCTGCCAGAGCATGCTTGGAAGAAGTGTAAGCATGACCACCACCGCCAGCTAAGCTAGATGCAATTGAGCACATATTGATGATGATGCCTGATTGTTTCTTCAGCATCTGCGTCAGATAATAACGAGTTAGCTCTACTGGTGTTACATAGTTAATCTCGAAAATTTCTTGGATCTCCTGAGCAGTCTGCTCCAGTAAGGGCTTGTAGTCATCCAGCACTCCAGCTGTATTACAGAGGACATCTATCTGGGGACACCAGTCAAAAACTGACTGAAGCGCCAGCGTTAAATCTTGTTGAAGAAAATGAAAATCTCCTGTCAGGTTTGGTTTTTTAGACTGGTCTACACCATAGACGTGCCAGCCATTTTCCAAAAAGAGCCGTGCCTGTGCTCGTCCAATCCCTGAACTGACTCCCGTCACCAATACTGTCTTAATCATGAACTTCCACCCAGTCATCTGCTAAGACATCACAAGGAGTCGGACTCCACATGGAAAAGCCTTCTCCCTCGCCTGACACGTTGATGAGAAAGTACGGAGTCACTTCAAGCGCCACTCCGTTCTGCTCAATACTGTCAAAAAGCTGGACATAATTCTCAGCACCGCCCCAGCCTATGCGGACATATTTCTTTTTGGCTTTCAAACCCGGTAAAATTTCTTCAAATGTCATGATATACCTCTTTCTGCTTTTCATATTACTAGTATAGCAAAATATATTGCCAATCGCTGGCTTTTCCTTGCTTTTTATTCTTTCTTCTGTTAGACTAGCAAGAGTAAATGAATTTTGAGTGAGTATTTTTGTTTTTCATCTTTACTTTTTCTATTTTTTACGCAACATTTTAGAGAAAGGAAGTAAGATGTATGACACAAGGTACAGTAAAATGGTTCAATGCTGAAAAAGGTTTCGGCTTTATTTCACAAGAAAACGGACCAGACGTTTTTGCTCACTTTTCAGCGATTCAATCCGACGGATTCAAATCACTGAATGAAGGTGACAAAGTAATGTTTAACATTGAAGAAGGTCAGCGCGGTCTTCAAGCAGTCAATATTACAACATTAGCATAAAACAAGACAAGACTGGAAATCCCAGTCTTGTCTTGTTTTAAAATGACGTTATAATGTCAAGCTCAATTTTTACCATAAACAGTCAAAATTGCAAAGATAATGAAATGTGTAGGGACATCTACTTAGTACCTCCGCTTTTTCATTTCACTTTATACCTATTTTTGCTTTCAGCAAACGGATGAACTCTTCATTGGTTCCATTCGTTATAATAGCATTCATCACTATCTTTCTTTGCAACAATTTAGTGAAAGTATCAGTTGGAAGTTGTTCTACTAATTCTTCCCAATTGCGTTTCGTTAAACGGTTCAAATCCTTTAGGGCACTTGCTTCCAACCTTTTTCTTTCCGCTTCATTTTCAGGATAGCCCATACCAAACTCACCATCAAATAATTTATCCAATGTATATTGCAGGTTCAATTCTCCTTGCCAACCAAAATTCAACCCTAATGGCAGGGAAGCAACATTTCCTCCATTGATTCGTCCAAAGAGGAAAACATCTTGTGGGGTCTCTATATAGCCACACAAAAGACCTGGTAAACTATTACAGGCAAGCATCATACCTTGACCAGAAGAGCAACCTGTTACAACACACTGCTCCACTTTCTATTAAGAGACTAATCATCATCGCTATCTCAACATAAGAATACTGCTCGTTCTCCTCCTCGAAAATACCAAAATTCAGCACTTCGTCAGACGATTGGACTGCTTTTTTTACAGATTCAAATAGCAACGAATTCATATTTCTTCGAGTGGTTCCTTGGATAACCGCAACTCTCATTTCAACTCCTTTTCCATTTTGACAAAAAGGTAACTATCGCCATTGCTTTCCTGAGGCTGCCGCCCAATCACGTTGAAACCACAGCGAAGATAGAGCTTTTGAGCTCTGTGATTAAAATCTGCAACTGAGAGAGTTAGGCTTTTTACTGAGATATTTTTTCAATAAACTGCAGAATGGTTTGTAAAAACTCTTCCCCTTGACCTTTACCACAATACTCTGGCTTCATCCCTAAACCTAGCTCTTGCTTGTCTTTGCCAACTGGAAACAAGCAAAAAAAGCCATATAATTCATCATTTTTGAGAATTTGATAATAGTGATTGCCACGCGCTTCAGGAGATAAAATTTCTTCATAATCCTCAGGATCTGCTTGCATATCATAAAAGCTATAAATTCCTTCATAATGCCAATTATTAGCAATTTCTTCTGCATTACTTTGCCTTAATGGTTCAATCTTCATAGATATCATTTCTCAAAATTCCCAATAAAAACGTTTCTGATCAGCTTTTTCCTCACAACCCAATTTTCGATAAAACTCATGAGCCTTCATTCGTGAAATACCAGAGTTTATTCGAATACCTGTGTAACCAGCTGCCACACCCTCTTCACGAATGGCCTGCATCAAAGCTTTGCCATATCCCTGTCCTTGAAAATCTGGAGCAACAGCCAAAGCCAGCAAATTGAGCAAAGACGGAAAATATAAGCAATCGTAGCTAGCTGCATGGGCATAGCCGACAATTTGACCTGCTGCATTTTCAGCTACCAAGATAAAATGATCAGACCTATCCAATAGCTCTGATAGTTTCTGACGAGTTTCTATCAAGCCAAAATCATAACCGAGAGCAATTGCATTGATTTCCTGAATAGCCGCTGCATCTGAAAGTTCTGCAGATCGTATCATATTCGCACCTCTTTTTCTTTCTATTATAGCAAAAAACAGCGGTAATCGCTGTTTAGAGATTATTTCGACATTTGCTCTTGTAACCAAGTTCTAGCATCATTCAATGGCGTAGTTGTAGCGATATCTGGCTCGATTGGAGTATTTTCATAACGATTACCCTTTCGGTCAATAATCCGAGAAACCGTCAGCTGAATTGTTGCCCCGTCATAAAGAGAATAAACCATATTTCCTGTTGTATAGCCAGCTGTTGGCTTGCCAAAAATTTTAACGTTTGGTAAGCCTTTGAAAGCTAATGTCGTCATTTCACCAGAGCTAGCTGTATTACCGTTAACTAGAATTGCTATAGGAATTGTTTTAGAACTATTTTTTTCTTCTGTCTGCTTGCTTGCCAATATTTGTGATAAAGTAGTACCTATTTTTTGCCCATTTGCGTATTCAAATTGAAAGAGAGTTCCATTAGGCAAAATAGCAGCTAATCCACCAATCATAGGATACATATTGCCACCGCTATTATTCTCAAAATCCACAATTACTCTCTTGTAAGTTTCCTTCGTCAATGCCTGATGTAGCATTGTACGATAAGCCTTAGCCTCTTTCTCGTTTCCCATAAAAGGAGGTAATTTCAAGTATGGAATATCATTCTCATTTTTTATGACAGGAAGCCGGCTCTCTTCCTTTTGTGAAGTTTTAAATTCCTTCGGTGTATAAAAATAAGAATGTTTTCCTCCTGATAGTTTTGTCATTCTTTTTAGAACTGGATAGGTATCTGCATACGTTTTGGCAGATTTGACTTATTTTAATGCTTTTTCCTTTTCTTGTGACCAATTTTCATCAATATAAAGAGCAGAATTCATCTTATTTAGAGCAGATTTTGCGTATTACTCAGGACTAGGTGGTAAAAGATAGATATTATAATTAGGACCAAAATATAACACTGCTCCCAATACCGCTAAAAACAATACTCCTAGCACACCTAGACAACCAATGCATCCTTTTTTCATTTTTTCCTCCATCACTTACTTTATTATCACTATTATATGGAAAAATGAGAGTGGGACAGAAATCAATAATCCGAAAAATTTGATTTCGTCGTCCCACCTCCGCACAGTTGGTTAGGATAGCCGCTATCACCGGTATAACAAGAGATAAGGATATCCAACCAACCACTGCGTCTTACAACCCAAACTATAAAATGCATGAAGCTGGGACTTTCCCCTAACCTCATCTTACAATTTACAATTATTTCTTACATTTTTGTAAGGTAAACTCACCAATTGATTTCCGAATGTTGGTAGCCATAGATAAAATAGATAATTGTTCCAACTAGTAAGGCAAGCCCGAATGCTAGCCAAGTATCAGAGCCATATTGGCTCATGAAAGACAGGCAGATAATAATGGATAAGATTGGCGTCAGAGGTACCAAAGGAGTTTTAAACTCCCCTGCTTGAGGAAGTCCTTTATCCTTGCGCAACTTCAAAATAGCCACTGCTAACAAAATCAGATAAGCCAAGGTGCAGATATTTAGAAAGGATGCGATACTGGCTAGCGGAAAAATCCCCGCACAAACTGCTGCAGCTATTCCTACCAAAATCGTAGCATTTTTCGGTACACGACTGGTAGCGGTTAATTTTCTAAAAGACTTTGGCAACAAACCGTCACGCGCAATGCTGTAAATCATGCGCGACAGAGCATAAGTCATGGAAATGCAAACGGTAATCAAAGTCAAAATCGCCACCACTGACACATAATTAGCCGCCCAGCCAAGCCCAGCACTGCGAAGCGCAAACGCGACAGCATCTGCCACATCTAGCTTGCTGTAGTGAACAATCCCTGTCAGAACCAGTGTCACCAATATATAAAGTACCGTTACAATGGACAAAGATAGCACAATTCCTCGTGGAACATTTTTTTGTGGCTCCTTAATCTCGTCCACTGCCATAGAAATAGACTCAAAGCCCAAAAAGGCAAAGAACATCAGAGAAGCACCAGCCATAATTCCAACATTGCCACCATATAATTTTCCAAAGCCAAATGGGGCAAAATGAGACCAATTTTCAGGTTTAATA
Source organism: Streptococcus sp. HMSC36C04 (assembly GCF_001839535.1). Taxonomy (NCBI): domain Bacteria; kingdom Bacillati; phylum Bacillota; class Bacilli; order Lactobacillales; family Streptococcaceae; genus Streptococcus; species Streptococcus sp. HMSC36C04. The sequence continues at coordinate 175,430 of NZ_KV841606.1, forward strand.
AAGAAAATCCCTACAAAGATAAAAAGGGCAAGCGCCGAAAACTTCAAGACAACCAAAGCGGAATTAAATCGCAGAGCTGCTTTAGAATTTAATAAAACTACACCCGTCACAAATACTAAAACAAGAATCGGCAGTAAGTCTACATAGGTTCCCGCTTGCGGATTAAAGGTTCCATTGAGCGCTCTTGGCATACTCAAACCAAATCCATTCAGCAAGCCTTTCAAATAGGAAGCCCAACCAGAGGCAACACTAGATACCGCCGTCATAAATTCCATAATGGTCAGCCAACCTGCTATCCAAGCTGGAAATTCTCCAAGAACAGCATAGAGATAGCTATAAGCACCTCCATTTGCAGGAATTCTTGACGCAAATTCTGCATAAAAGAAAGCAGAAATACTCACGCAAAGAGCAGAAATAATAATCGAAATCACCAAAGCTGGACCAGCTAGAGTTGCAGCCGCCGTTCCGGTAATCGTGAAAATCCCCGTTCCCACCATAGCGCCGATTCCTAACAAAATCAAATCAAGCAACCGTAAATGACGATGCATGCCAGTCCGATCTCGACTGACATCTTTTTTACGAAAAATATTCATCCTAAACTCCAATTTATTAGATTGAATTATTCTACCATAAAAGCAATCAAAAAGGAATCAAACGTCCCTCTTTTTTGTTAAATAAATTGAAAAAGGAGCAAGAATAGCCCTACTCCTTTTCACTATTATCCGTACCTATCGCTAACTCACATCGACACAATTCTACGATAACTGCGTGATGTGATGAGAAAGACAAGTACATAGACGATAAAGAAAACAGCACAAACGCCAAGCGTAACTTCCAACATCAATGCAGCATTTAAGACCCCCAGAACTTTTAACATAAGGCTCAGCATATGATAAGCAAAAGCTAGGTGAACAAAGGCAAAGATGAGTGGCAAGAAGAACACCGTCAGAATTTGCTTGCGAATAGTTTGCTTGGTCTGCTTTTTATCCAGCCCCACCTTTTGTAAAATCACAAAGCGATCACGGTCTTCATATCCTTCTGAAATCTGTTTGTAGTAGATTACCAAAACCGTTCCCAGCATAAAGACAATTGAAAGGAAAATACCAATAAAGAAAACGCCACCTAACATACTCATAATTTCCTGCACACCTTGGATTCTTGTATAACCATACACACCGGCATTATCGGGGAGCGTCGTATTGAACTGTTTCAGCTTCTTCTGGTAAGCTGTATCCAAATCGCCCTTTTTCTTATTAGAAGCCCTGATATTCAAGCTGCCATATAACTCTGTATTAATTGTGTAGTGCTCCTTTTGTGCATCTACTATCTTTTGTGGATCATTGACAACCATAAAAAGAGACTGCGGCACAATGATATTATACTGATCTACGACATTTCCAAGAACAAAGTCCTCTGTTAAAAGTTCTTTCACTGTCAATTCTTGTCCAATCAGTTTAAGAGGTTGATCTTGTTTAATAGACATTCCTTTTGCAAAGATTGCTGTCTCATTGTCTTTCAAGTCCAACGTTTTGCCAGTCATCTTTTGATAATCAGCAACTGAAAATAGAAGAATGTAAGCTTGTGGAGAAACTCGTGTTTCACCTTTTGGATAAATATCAAGCTGATTACCGTCTTGTTTTTTAATTCCCATCGAATAATATTGATAGGCGCTTTTCTTAGTAACTTTTAGATGATTTTCATTTGCAAACTCTGTCAGTGCTTGTTCCAATTGGGCAGCTGATACTTCACTTCCCTTTATAGTATAGTCTTGAGGGTACATCACTGTTTTCAGATAATCAGCACCAGCGTAGATGTTAATACCACCAGCTAAGGTGACTAAGACCATGGTTGACAAAATCGAAATCGTTGCTAAGCCAACCGCATTTTTCTTCATCCGAAAAATCAAATTGGACACAGAAATCATATTGTTTGGTTGATAGTAATATCGTTTATTTTTCTGGAGCAACTGCAAAAATACCGTAACTCCTGCATTGAACAGCAGATAAGTCCCTAAAATAACAAAGAGAACAGCTATAAAAAATATACCAATTGCTGTCAATGGATTTTTGACACTCAGAGCTAGGTAATAAGCATAGCCTAAAGAAATCGATCCAATAATCGTTTGAATCAGAAGAAATCGTCCTTTTCTTTCACCGCTATTCTTTTCCTTAGCCAACTGCAAAGCATTAAAACGTAGAATCCTCAAACCGTTGACAAGCACCAAGCCCGCAAAAATAACGCCATAGATGACAACAACTGAAATAAGAACTAACCATTGAAACGTGGATACTAGAACAACTTTTAACCCCATCAATTTCAGTAAAAAGGCATAAATCAGTTTATCAAATACAATACCAAATCCAAGACCAATCGTGACAGTCGTCGCTCCTAAAATCAATAACTCAATGAACACCATTGTAAAGAGATGACGTTTATTAAGCCCTAGCATTCCATAAAGGCCTAGCTCTTTCGAACGGTTTTTCATGACGAAGCTATTAGCATAAAAAACGATAATCGCTGCAGCAATCGTCACAATAATCACTCCAAGAGCCAAGACAAATGAAATAGAACTTGCCCCCTGCATTTTTTGTAAATGAGGATTAAACGTTAAAGAATTAAACATATATGAAATAGCGACGACTAAACAAGTTGCCAACGCAAACGGATAGTATAATCTACGATTTTTCACTAGGTTAGAAATCGCTAGTTTTCCTGCTAATCTAAACACCTTGACTCACCTCACTTGCCATGACCGTTAAGGTATCTGAAATTTCTTGGAACATCTGC
>NZ_KV841606.1:178316-195316 GCF_001839535.1 Streptococcus sp. HMSC36C04
AGGTATCTGAAATTTCTTGGAACATCTGCCGCTCGGTCTTATCTCCTCGGAAGATTTGATTGTACAAAATTCCGTCCTTGATAAAAAGTACGCGCTTAGCACGGCTTGCTGCAGAAGTCGAGTGCGTTACCATGAGAATTGTCTGTCCGCGGTCATTAATATCATCAAATACATCTAAAAGTGCCGCAGAAGACTTAGAATCGAGCGCCCCTGTTGGCTCGTCTGCTAGCAGAATTTCTGGATTGGTAATAATAGCACGCGCTACTGCCACCCGTTGCTTTTGACCGCCTGAAATTTCATAGGGAAACTTTTCCTGCAATTGGTTAATCCCCAATTCATTACAAGTCGTGACCAACTTTTGCATCATTTCTGTAATCGAACGGCGTGATAAAACGAGCGGCAGTAAAATATTGTCTTTCACAGACAAGGTGTCTAACAGATTGAAGTCTTGAAAGACAAAGCCGAGTTTTTCCCTGCGAAAACTAGAAGCTTGATTGTTTTTAATCGTTGCGGTATCGGTGCCATTAAGAAAGACGCGTCCTTCGGTTGGCTTATCCAGCATGGCAAGGATATTCAAGAGGGTGGATTTCCCAGAACCGGATTCCCCCATAATGGCGACGTAATCGCCTTTTTCCACTGTAAAATGAATATCTTTCAGTGCTTCCACTTGATTGCCTTGAAAGCGGGTTTTGTAAATTTTCTTCACATGTTGTACGTCTAATAGTGTCATCATTTTCTCCTAACAAATTCTTATATATCTATCATACTGAAAAGAAAAGCAACTTTCCATACTTTAACCTTTCATTTTTCACTTTTATCTTACATTTTTGTAAGATTGATGAACATGATTTTTTAATTTATCCAATCTTTTAATGACTATACTGCAACCAGAAATAGTATTGACTAGAAGCACAGCCAATTTTTGTCTTTTCAATTTCTTCTTTGGAAATTTTTGCAGTTTTTGGCATTGATTTTTTGTGAAATAAAATTGTTTTCATGATGCTTCTCCTTTATTTTTCTTTACACTTATATAATACAAAACTCTTGGCAAAGCTACCATAACATAACCTTTCATTTGATGCATATAACCTTACATTTTTGTAAGAAAAAAGGCTTGGACAAATGTGTCCCCAGCCCTCTGGATATAACTACAAGACCTAAGCTATTCTTTTGTACGGTTTCTTCTTAATTTTACAAGTGATTCATTGATTTTCTTTGTTTTTAGATAAATGTCTAAACGAACGAACAGCCAAATTAAAATGTAGATAACAATAAAATCCAACCAAAATTCAGTCCGTGCCAAATTAAAAGCCCAACCATTATAGACCATCATGACACTAACCACCATTAAAGTAAGAAAAAAATGAATCGTCAACTGCACTAAATAAGAAAAACGTTCAATTTCAAACAGCAAGGAAAACAAGCCAATCAAAGCACTCATTATCAAAATACTGAGAATGTTAGAAGTCGTAACAGGTGATTCTTGGATTCGAAAAGCCAAAACAAGTAAATACGCTAAAGAACCCGTACGCAGGCCTTCTAACATAGACACTACAATTTTTTTCATGTTTGTTCCTTTCTACAAACCGAGATAATCCATCAACAATCTGACGTATTTTCGACTGACACTTGACTTAATTTTGTTTGTCAATCTAGCCGTCATATTTCCTGAAAAGCTATCCGATAATGATAACAAATGGTCAATATTGATGACAGCGTGTTTTGAAATTTGAATAAAGTTTTTACGATTAACTCGACTTTGAAAATGTGTGAGTGTTTCGGTCGTCGCATAGATACCATCCACACAATACACCATCAATGTTGTCTGATTGATGTCTGCCAAAATAATCTGATCCGTCTTTACCATAACAATTTTATCATCTGTTTTAATGGGAACAGCATTCACATAAGACGACTTGTACTGATGTAAATATTCAAAAATTTCTTTGGCTTCAGCTTCTAACTCGTCCGCTTGAATCACAACAAGTGGATCATTTGAAGGAATGGTTGGATTCATTTTGAATTTAGTCTGCAAAAAATTTCTCTAACTTTCTATCAATTAAGCAGTTTTAGTCCACCGATTGGTAGCAAGCTGTTGGATTGTCCAAATGACAAGCAAGGCAACTAAAACTACTACAACTATATAGTATGTTTCTTTCATTGTCAATAGAGATTCCCACTTTAATTGAATGCCCATCATCTTTTCAAAATAATCTTGCGCTGCTGTATTATGATGAAAAGCAGTAGCTAAGCTATCTTTCATCATTACTTGTCTAAAGAGAGAAGCAATATATGTGGAGGGAGTACATTTCATTATCGTTTGAGCAAATGACGGAAAAACCCCTATTGGAATATAGGTCCCAACTAAGAAACCAGAGGCAGCTCCGATAATCGATGCTAGCCTTCCAAGCGTATCTACTGATTTGAAGCGATTCACAAGAATACCATTGAAAATCGAGCATAAGAGTGCATTGAGCACCATAATAAGGAGAACCTGAGGAAGCAAAGTCCAATCAAAGATAATCTGATCGTCCCAGATAAAGTAGCCTTCCATGACAGCAAACATAATGATTTGCATCAAAAATCCAATGATGGCAGTACTCAGAAGGTAACTGATAGACAAGCCCCAGCGTCCCAAATCTGTCAGAATTAGATCTTGTGTTACGTTACTTTCTCTATCTTTTGCTAGTTGGGAAAAACTAGAAAAGGTTGTGGTTAATCCTGTAATGGCAAGCGTTCCACCAATCAACCACGAATCCAATAACTGATTAGTGTGAGGGACTTGACTCCAAGAGGTCTTGATATTTGCTTTCAAAAAGACCAAGTACAAAATAAAGGAAATCATTGCCCCAAGAAGGGAGAAAAGAACCCCACTACGATTACGAAAATATAGTAAAAAATTTCTTTTAATGAGCATTATCATTTTAACGTACCTCTCTTCCTGTCAACGCCATAAAAGCATCGTCCATTGTTCCTGGTCGAAATTCAAATTGTCGAATAAAAGAGCGACCACACGTTAGAATCTCTAAAGCCTTTTCTGTCGTTTCTGGGTGAATCAACAGTTCATTCACTCTTACTTCCTCAAAAGGAATCTCTTCCTTCAAAATTTCTTTAAAATCAGCAGTATCGGTCACGAATACCTTGAGAAAATTCTGAGCATACTGCTCTTTAATCTGATTAGCAGAGCCTTTAGCAATCACTTGACCGTGATCCACAATATAAATCATATCTGCATCATCTGCTTCATCTAAATAATGAGTGGTTAAGATAACCGTCATCTTCTCTTTTATTTGCAACTGGTGAATCAGCTCCCAAATGGCTTTCCTAGTTTGAATATCTAAACCCGTAGTTGGTTCATCAAGAAAGAGAATATCTGGGCTATTCAGCAGAGCACGGGCAATATCCACTCGTCGTTTTTGTCCACCTGATAAAGTCCCATATAATTGCGTTGAGAAATTTTGCAATCCCAATTGATTCACTAAGTTATCAACTTTTCCTTTATCAATATCCTTATATTGACCTGCTCTGATTTCTAAATTTTCTTGCACCGTTAGCATATCATCTAAAACACTGTTTTGGAAAACAACACCTAATTTAATGGGGTTATCATACAGTATCTCTCCTGCCGTAGGTTGCAAAAGCCCTGTCAACATTTGAATCGTTGTAGACTTTCCAGCACCATTTGGTCCTAAAATAGCGGTAAAACTTCCTGTTTCAATCTGAAGATTCAAATCATTCACAGCTTGCTTATTATCATAGACTTTGCTAAGATGGCGTGTTTCTAGTAACATAACGTTCCTCCAATAATTTATTTTACGAACTTATCATACTCCTCACTTTTAAAAAAATCTCGCACTTTTGGATAAGAGGTTCTACTAGCTAGATAAGAAGTCAGATTTACAAGATAAAAACCACTCGCCAAAAGACGAATGGTTCAAAATACTTATCGTGCTATAATCTTTTGGTAGCTTCTGGAGGTTATCACAAACACTAAGATGTAAACTAAGAGGAAGACACCGCAAGTGGCTATTGTTGTTTGAATGAGTAACGGCACATTTGTTGCACCTAAGAGAGCGACAATCAGCTGCAACATATGAAAAGCAACAGCGATATGAAGAAAGGCAAAGATAAGTGGTAAGAAGAAAACTGTTAAAATTTGTTTGCGAATCGTTGCTTTCGTTTGCTTCTCATCCAGTCCGACTTTCTGCAAAATGATAAATCCTTCACGATCTTCATAACCTTCTGAAATTTGTTTGTAATAAATCACAAGAACTGTCCCAAGCAGGAAAATCGTAGAAAGGAAAATTCCGATAAATAGAAGAGTCCCAATCACACCCTGATATTCTTTTTCAATGTGATAACGCTCAGAAAGACTGATATTGCCACTTTCCTGACCTTGTTGCTGAAGAGCATTGAAAATACTTTCTTGGAGATCAACCTGTTTATTGGAAGATTGGATACCGATGTAGTAAGTATAGAAAGATTTCAGACCGACTTGACTGGGATTATTGACAACCATATACATGTTTTTTTCTGATACCATACCAGATGTATTGACAATCTTGCCATGTGCAAAATCCGTTGTCAAATACTCTTTGATATTCCACAATTTTCCATTGATGGTAAGAGCTTGCTTTTGATTGATTTGAAGATTTTTTGCATATAGAAGTGCTTCATTATCAGCCAAATCAACGGTTTTTCCTGTCATTTTTTCGTACTCTTGACGACTGATGACAAGGAAAGTAGCCATTGATTTTTGAGCTTCTTCTACATTTAATCTGGCTGTATTTTCAGGAATCGTTAGCTGATTGCCATTGATTTTTGAAATAGAAGAGATTTGATAACTATAATCTTCATACTTGGCATCTGTCAAGCCTTTTTCCCGTGCTACTTCTTTGACAGCTTGTAAAATTGCTGCATTTTTATCCGTCTTTGCGCTTGTAACCATGATATTATAATCCTTTGGATACAAAGTTGTCAGATAGTCTTTCCCACCCACATAGATATTAATAGAGCCAACCAAGGTCACCAGTAGCATGGTTGAAAGGATTGAAATCGTAGCTAAACCTGCAGCATTCTTACGCATACGGAAAATCAAATTGGATACAGAAATGAAATTCTGCGTTTTGTAGTAATATTTTTTTCTTCTCTTTAAAAATTGCAATAATGTGATTGTCCCTGCATTAAAAAGAAGATAGGTCGCAAAAATAACCATAAGAACTGCAATAAAGAAAGTCGCAATGGCAGACACCGGCTTGTCAACTGTGAGTGCGATATAATAAGCCGCAGCCAGAAGCCCCAACCCCACAAGTGTCTGCAAGCCAAGAAATCGTCCTTTTTTCTCTCCAGCCTTCTTTTCTCTCATCAAATGAAGTGAGCTGTAACGAAGCAGGCGCGTAGAATTTAAAAAGAGAATCAGCGCAAAAGCCACACCCAGACTAGCTAAAACGGTGAAAATATTCGACCATTGGAAAGTTGAGGCAATTACTACTTTCATTCCCATGAATTTCAGCAAAACTGCAAAAAGCAATTTGTCTAAAAGAAGACCTAAACCAATTCCAAGTCCGACAGTCACTAAGAAAAAGTAAAGCATTTCAAAGAAAGTCATCAGCAGCATGTGCCGCTTCTCCATTCCTAAGATACTGTATAAACCAAGCTCCCGTGAGCGATTCTTCATGACAAAACTATTGGCATAGGTGATAAGGATAAGAACTGCAATCTGAACGACCCAAATCCCAAATTGCAGGGTCATACGAGCCGCCGAGCCACCATAGCTAGCTTCCAGATTTGGACTGTAAGCGAGCGATACAAAACTATATAAAATCGCTGTTGCCACAATCGTTGCTAGAGCAAACGGATAATACAGACTGCGATTTTTTATCAGGTTTGAGACTGCTAATTTATTCGTTAGTTTGAACATAACCACTCACCTCACTTGCCATAATCGTTAAGGTATCTGAAATTTCTTGGAACATCTGCCGCTCCGTCTTATCTCCTCGGAAGATTTGATTATACAAAATGCCGTCCTTGATAAACAGTACGCGCTTAGCACGGCTTGCCGCAGAAGTCGAGTGCGTTACCATGAGAATCGTCTGTCCACGGTCATTGATGTCGTCAAACACGTCTAAAAGCGCCGCTGAAGATTTAGAGTCGAGTGCGCCTGTCGGCTCGTCTGCTAGCAGAATTTCTGGATTGGTGATAATAGCACGCGCTACTGCCACCCGCTGCTTTTGACCACCGGAAATTTCATAGGGGAATTTTTCCTGCAATTGGTTAATCCCCAGTTCATTACAAGTAGTAACCAACTTTTGCATCATTTCCGTAATTGGACGGCGTGACAGAACGAGCGGCAATAGAATATTATCCTTGACCGAGAGCGTGTCTAACAGATTGAAATCTTGAAAAACGAAACCTAATTTTTCCCGACGGAAGCTTGAAGCCTGACTGTTTTTGATTGTGGCGGTGTCCGTACCATTGAGAAAGACGCGTCCTTCAGTTGGCTTATCCAGCATGGCAAGAATGTTGAGCAGAGTGGATTTCCCAGACCCCGACTCACCCATGATAGCGACATAATCGCCCTCATCTACTGTAAAATGAATATCTTTCAGTGCTTCTACTTGGTTACCTTGAAAGCGGGTTTTGTAAATTTTCTTCACATGTTGTACATCTAATAGTGTCATCATTTTCTCCTTTTTTAAAATCTAAAATATAACTGTTGCGCTGATTGACTCACTTCATAGCCAAATTGCGCTTTTTCAATATCTTTTACGTTTGGCTGAAGCAATTGCCTGTCTTGTTTCAATAAAATTTTACCATATTTCATCTTGTTCTCCTTTTTTGATACTACTTTGCAGCGAATTGCTCGCCGCAAGACTATAATTTACTCATTTTTGAACGAGGTAAGCAATGCAAATAATCAACCATAAGTGAGCTGGATAAAAGATATAAAAGAAATACTTGCTCCACTTGGTCACAGGACCGCGCTCGCCATTATAGAGTGAAATAAAAGGCAGTACTGTGATAAAAAGCCAATCGGAATTATAAAACATCATTAACAGCGTATCACTCCATGACGGATAAATCTGAATGCTCATACAAAATAGGACAACCGTTAAAATACCATACAGAAGATTGCGTAGGTTTTTCTTTTCCCTGCAAGTATAGGTAATCAACATAAATGGAATAATGACCATACCACCTTCTGTCACAAAACCAGCAAGCAAGCAAACAACAATGCCTAAGATAAAGCGAATGGGCTGGCGTTTAATATCAACTGGATTGCTCGTTTGGTTTATGCCAAAAAAGATATTGAGGACAAGTACACCGCAAGCCAAGGTTAAGAAAATATTATTATATATCTGAACTCCTTTAGACTGAAACAGCAAATTGAGAATCGTATTTCCGACAAACATGATAGCTGACCAGAAAAAGAGGCGTATATTATAAAGCAGACGACTTCGAGTATATAAGAAGCCTTCTACCGCTGCAAATGCAAACCAAACCGCCACACAGCGTGTTAAAACATGAAAAATGCTCGCCCATTCACCTGACAGTAAGCCTGGTATTTTTTCAAGGTGATCAAAGACCATTAAAAAAGCCATTAAGAGCTTGAGCTGAAAAGCGTTCAATCCTTTTGTTTTCATGACTGTCTCCTCTGTTAAACATCATTCATTTTCTAAACTTATGATACAAAAAAAGAAAGGCTGCTACCATAACATAACCTTTCATTTTTAGAGGCTAACCTTACAATTTTGTAAGATTGCATTTATTCAAACAATAATTTCTTTTCTTTAAAAGTAATCATAACGGTTGTGCCCTCACCGACCACCGACTGCAAATGCAACTCATGCCCCAGTTCATCCGCAATTTTCTTAGATAAATAGAGTCCCAAACCGGATGACTGGTGCGTTAGACGCCCATTGTAGCCGGAAAAGCCACGCTCGAATACACGGAGAAGATCGGAATTTTGAATCCCCAAACCAGTATCTTTCATATACAAGGTATCTTCCTTAAAGAAAATTTCAATACCACCTTGGCTAGTGTATTTGAGACTGTTTGAGAGCACCTGCTCTAAAATGACGACAAACCACTTCTTATCTGTGATAATGGTGTGATTCAAATCATGCAAATTTAGACGAAGACCTTGCTGAATAAAGAAAATGGCATACTTTTTGACAACATCTTTGACCAAGTCTTCTATATTTTCTCTTTTCACGACTAAATCATCATGAAAACTTTCCAACCGCAGGTATTGCAAGACTAAGTTTGTATAAGAATCAATCTTAAACAGTTCTTGCTCTAACTGATTTTTCAGTGTCTGCTCTTGTAAATCCTGTACCAAGAGCTTGCTCGCAGCAATCGGTGTCTTGATTTGGTGCACCCAAAGTGTATAATAATCTAATAGATCACTCTGCTTTGCTTGATGCTGTAATTGCAGCTCTTTTTTGTCCTTTTCTAAAGTTTCGATTTTGGAGAAAAGTAATGCTTCCAAGGGAGTTTTTACTTGACTTTCTCCATATAAAACAGCGCGACGAAAAGTTTGATATTGTTTAACAAAGTCAAAGACGAATCCTATCAAGCTAACCAAGAGCAAGAGCAACATGACATACCGTAAAACAGCACGTTCACTTTCAAAAAGGTAAGAAAAAGCAAACAGTAGACTATAAAAAATAAGTAGCAACAAACATAAAAACTGACGCGAACGGAAATAATATTTGAAAAATAGACACTTATTCTGATGATCCATTGGTTAATCCGTAGCCTATACCTTTCTTTGTTTCAATGAAATTCTTGAGACCGACTTCTTCTAATTTCTTACGCAGTCGCGCAACATTCACAGATAAGGTATTGTCATCAATAAAGAAATCACTATTCCAGAGCTCTTTCATCAGATCATCGCGGGCGACAATGCTGCCTGAATGCTCAAACAACACGCGCAAAATCTGAAATTCATTTTTTGTCAGTGTAATCACTTTTCCCTCATACATCATATCCATAGATTTTAGATTGAGAATCACGCCATGGTATTCCAGCAGACTTTGATCCGTACCAAACTCGTAAGACCGTCGTAGCAGCCCTTGTACTTTAGCGAGAAGAACATTGTTATCAAACGGTTTCGTGACAAAATCATCTCCGCCCATATTGATTGCCATAACGATATCCATTGCTTGGTCTCTTGATGACAAAAACATAATGGGCACTTTAGAAATCTTGCGAATTTCTTGACACCAGTGGTATCCATTAAAGAGAGGCAAGCCGATGTCCATTAGCACTAGATGCGGCTCTTCCTTGGCAAAAATCGTCAAAACCTGCATGAAATCCTCTACTGCAACCACTTCAAATCCCCATTGCTCCAGCATTTTTTTGACTTGTTGGCGAATGACGGCATTGTCTTCTACTAATAATATCTTGTGCATTCTATCCCTCATTTCCGCTTTCTTTCTCTATTATAACAAAGACTTGGGAAAATATGCTATACTAACAATAGATTTTCAGAAAAGAGAGCCTTTATGGGAAATATTTTTAACTATTTAGAAGATGTACAATACGACAGTATCTACAATCAGCCCTTTACAGAGCTGGATATTCTGCTTTTGACCGAGATTACGTATCTAAACTATGACACAATCGTCACGGACGGTCTTGACCTGCAAAAAGCCAGCCGTTTAACTGATGTGCCACAATATATGCCCCAAGAAAACTCCATGATGAATACCAAACACCGCTTGGCACTCTTGCAGCAGGCAGCAAGTGTCAAACGCTATAAGAACATCAAACTCTTAGGTTATGTGAATGATATTGACTTAGATGTGCAAAAACAATTTGCTGCTATGACTTATAAGATTGATTTGGATACCTTCGTCATTGCTTTTCGCGGAACGGATGATTCCATTATCGGTTGGAAAGAAGATTTTCACATGACTTATATGGAGCATGTCCCTGCGCAGCAAACTGCTGTGCACTACGTTCAAAAGGTCATGAAGGCATTTCCAAAAGCCACCTTTATCTTGACTGGACATTCCAAAGGTGGTAATCTAGCGACTTATGCTAGCAGCCAAGTAGAGCCTGCTTTGCAAGATAGAATCAAGCAAATCTACAGTTTTGATGCTCCAGGATTAAACCATACGATTATTGAAACAGAGGGATATCAAAGCATTGCTTCAAAAATCAAACGCTACATTCCTCAGGGCTCTATCGTCGGGATGATGCTGGAAACGCCTAAACAAGCTCACATCGTTAAAAGCGTAGCCATTGGTGGAATTGCCCAGCATGACACTTTCTCTTGGCAAATTGAAAATGAGCACTTTGTCTTACTTGACACGCTCAACCCAGACAGCATTCAGACAGACAAAACTCTAAAAGAATGGGTGGAAACTGTTCCTGATGACGAGCTCAAAGATTTCTTTGATGTCTTTTTCGGTCTCATTTTAGACGCTCAGATTACGTCCATTGATGAATTTTTCCAACCCAACAGTATCAAGAAAGTGCTAACTATCGTCCAAAATGCCCACGCCCTTACCGAGCAAGAAAAAGAAATGCTGAACCGCTTAACTCGGCTCCTCATTTCAATCCGTTACCAAGCTTGGATTGATGATTTTAAAACACCCAATCCAGCCACTTTTATGACCGATATGCGGGGAAATTGGGCGAGCCTGACGGAGAGATTTTCATTTTTAAATAAAGATGAATAGTACATCATCATGTTTTATACTACAAAAGGGAGTCCTGTCTCACTCCCTTTTTTTAACTACTACTCAAATAGGTCGTCCGACCCTCGGATGAAGTAAATCTATTTTCGTGAAGGTTGTCCGACCCTCAGACGGAGCAAACTTCTTTTCAGGCAGGCTATCCGAGCCTCAGACGAAGTGAACCACTTTTCAGGCAGACTGTCCGACTCTCGGACGAAGTGAACTACTTTTTAGGCAGGCTATCTGACCCTCGGACGAAGTGAACTACTTTTTAGGAAAATTATCCGACCCTCAGACGTGGGGAAACAATTCTTAGATAAGCCGTTGATGTAGGTAATAGACTACCAATTTCTTTTATTCCATTGACCGGAACGATAAACAAAGCGAGGCTGAGACATTATTGTCCCAGGCTCATTTTTAATTCTAATCTTCCTGTGGGCTCACCCAATCAAGCTACCATTTGGTACATTTTGATCTACTGTGAGCAGAGTTAGTTGATTACCATATTCTGCTGAGAGGATCATGCCTTGGCTGATACGTCCCATCATCTTGCGTGGTTTGAGGTTCGCTACGATTTGGACTTTCTTGCCAACCAATTCTTGCTCGTTTGGATAGTATTTAGCAATCCCAGACAGAATTTGACGATCTTCGCCGTCTCCCGCATCCAAGCGGAATTGAAGCAATTTATCAGAACCTTCAACTTTAGAAACTTCTTTAACCTCTGCAACACGGAGTTCTACTTTGTCAAAATCGTCAAACTTGATTTCCTTGCGGTTGAGTTTGAGTTCTACTTCTTCTGGCTCCCATTCCTTTTCAATGGCTGGCTTATTGGCTTCCATTTGCTCCTTGATATAAGCAATTTCTTCTTCCATATCTAGACGTGGGAAGATAGGTGTACCTTTAGCAACAACAGTCAAGCCTGTTGGCAGTTCTGCCAAATCTAGATTTTCAAGGTCAAAATCTGTACCTAAGCCAAGTTGCTCCATGATAGCATTTGATGTCGTCATCATGAACGGTTGAATAAGATGAGCTACCACACGTAGACTAGCTACCAAATGTGCCATAACTGCCGCTAATTCATCACGTTTGGCTTCATCTTTAGCCAACACCCAAGGTGCTGTTTCGTCAATATACTTGTTAGTACGAGAAATGATATTCCACACTGCTTCCAAGGCTCGTGGATAGTCCACGGCATCCATCTGTTTGTGGTAGATTGCGATATTTTCTGCTACTACTGCTGCCAAGTCCGCATCAAATTCTGTCACATTCTCTTTATAAATCGGCACTTGACCGTCAAAATACTTGTTAATCATAGCAACCGTACGGTTGAGGAGATTTCCAAGGTCATTTGCCAGCTCATAATTGATACGACCAACATAATCTTCTGGCGTAAAAGTGCCATCAGAACCGACTGGAAGACTACGCATGAGATAATAGCGAAGCGGATCCAGCCCAAAGCGTTCCACCAGTATTTCTGGGTAGACGACATTGCCCTTAGATTTAGACATCTTACCGTCCTTCATGACAAACCAACCATGGGCAATCAAGCGATCTGGCAATTTCATATCCAGCATCATGAGCATGATTGGCCAGTAGATAGAGTGGAAACGCAAGATATCCTTTCCAACCATGTGGAAGACTGTTCCATTATTCCAGAATTTTTCAAAGTTGGCATCTGCATCTTGACCATAGCCCAGAGCTGTCGCATAATTGAGCAGAGCATCAATCCAGACATACACCACGTGTTTTGGATTGGACGGTACAGGCACTCCCCAAGTGAAAGAAGTCCGTGATACTGCCAAATCTTCCAAGCCTGGCTCGATAAAGTTTTTGATGATTTCATTCATCCGACCATCTGGTTGGATAAAGTTAGGATGGGCTTTAAAGAAGGCTACCAATCGATCAGCATATTTGTTGAGACGGAGGAAATACGATTCTTCTGAAACCCATTCCACTTCGTGACCTGACGGAGCAATTCCCCCTGTCACCTTGCCATTTTCATCACGGAAGACCTCTTCTAACTGACTTTCTGTAAAGAATTCCTCATCCGAAACAGAATACCAACCAGAATACTCACCTAGATAAATATCATCTTGCGCCAGAAGACGTTCAAAAACATCTGCTACTACTTTTTCATGGTAATCATCCGTCGTACGGATAAATTTATCGTAAGAAATATCAAGAAGTTTCCAAAGTTCCTTAACACCAACTGCCATGCTGTCAACATAGGCTTGCGGTGTAATACCTGCTTCTTCCGCTTTCTGCTGAATCTTTTGACCGTGCTCATCAAGCCCTGTCAAATAAAAAACATCATAACCCATAAGACGCTTGTAACGAGCAAGGACGTCACAAGCAATGGTCGTATAAGCACTCCCAATATGGAGCTTACCGCTTGGATAGTAAATTGGCGTTGTAATATAAAAATTCTTTTCAGTCATAGCTTTTCCTTTCAAGGCGAATGAAACCTTTTTGATAACACTTTATTATAACATATTACACAGTTTTTTAAATAAAAAATAGAGTTGACTCACATTGTACTCATAATCATTAATATATTATTCTTGCTTAAATCTTATGATTAGTATAAAATAATAATATTGAATGAGGCTTGTTTTATATGAACTTAGTATGTTATAAATAAGTTTTCGTTCTCTACACCACGTTTTATGAGGAGTTATAGAAATGAACGAAAAACGAATGAAAATCATAGGTTGGGTGGCGACATTCATGTCTGTTATGATGTATGTATCTTATATCCCACAAATTATGGATAATTTAGCTGGACATAAGGGAAACTTTATCCAACCCTTGGTAGCTGCAATCAACTGTAGCCTTTGGGTTTATTATGGTTTGTTTAAAAAAGAACGCGATTTACCACTTGCTGCCGCAAATGCTCCAGGTATTGTATTTGGACTTATTACTGTACTAACAGCAATGTTCTAACCCTGATTGAATTCTCTTACTGTCCTATCTGACAGTAAGGATTTTTGTTGACAGTTCTTACAAGAATAGAATTACAAACAAAAACTCTGATTTCCTCAAAAATAAAAGCTCTATCTGAATGGACTAGTCAGATAGGGCTTTATTTTTTATATTTGTGCCGTTTTAGAAAAAGATTTTTTAATATTCCTTTACTATCTTTAATGCTATCTATTTTTAAACTATAATTTCAACAACAGCCTCATTTTCGGCGTTTTTATCTCAAATAAGCTTTGCAGCACCTTTAGCTTGCTCTCATTTTTCTGCGGAACTCCTAGCAAGCTCTTCTTCTCTCTTTTGCTTTTATCTATTTAAAAAGGAAAAGGGTCTTAATACGTCACAACGCTCAAGTTACCACTTTCATATTCTGCGATGAAGATATTAGAAATATCAGTATAGCCTTCCTTAGCGAGCCTCTCGATTAACCATTCTTCTGTTTTGTCAATAGACTCTAAAATATCAATCTGGACAACACCGTCTGTGATAATGGGGTATTTCGGATTT
This sequence comes from Streptococcus sp. HMSC36C04, assembly GCF_001839535.1. Classification (NCBI taxonomy): domain Bacteria; kingdom Bacillati; phylum Bacillota; class Bacilli; order Lactobacillales; family Streptococcaceae; genus Streptococcus; species Streptococcus sp. HMSC36C04. The sequence goes on from NZ_KV841606.1 coordinate 192,488, forward strand.
TCCTCACCTGCCTGTACGACAATAAGCTGACCGTTTTGTTCCATGACTGCTCGTTTAACTTGCTTTAGTTGAAAAATTCCTTGACTACGCAACTTCAGAGCCACATCAGCCGCTGAAAGGCCAACGGAGCGGCAAGCTTCAGGGCTCAACTTCCCGTGCTGAATCAGGGTAGTCGGTTTACCATCAATCAAATGCTTGACTGCCCGAACATTGTTATTGAGCCATTTTAGAGTCAAGACCAAGATCGTCCACATAATGAGGATGATCGCATACTGGAGAATGTTAATAGAACTATTGTAAATCACCCCACCAATAATACCACCTAGAACATAATTTTGAATCTGGTCGATCGCGGAATTAGGTGCCAGATTTCCTTTTCCTGTCACATTGATAACAAACACGAGTGAAAACAGCCCCAACGCTAATTTAATCAAGATTTCAAGAAAATTCAATGTCATTTTTTAACCTCCACTAATTTGATATCTGTTGTCTTACGCAATTTAATTTTTTCCAGTAAGTACTTATCTGGCTCACTGCCACTCATAGCTCGATAAAAATCTTTTCCAACTTTTAAAATTGCTCCATCCGTCGCAGCTGAAGTGTTAACATAAACCTCTGACTTATCTACTCCCAAATCTTTTGAAATAACTTCAATAAAATGAAGAGAAGTTTGGAACTGGTTATTAGAGGCTTGATTCGTCTGAAAAGTGCTAATCCCAATCAGAACGATAGCAATCAAAGACAAAATGGAGATAATCGCCAATTCACGAAATTTCGAATCGCGCTTATTTCGATAAGCCTTAAAAGCAAAAAAACCTGTCACAAGTAACAACAAAATAGAAAGTCCAACCGTCACCCAGTTTTGCTGCCTGATTTGACTCAAAACATAATCATAAGAATAAAATTTCATTTTTTCTCCCTCTATTTTCTCGGCCTATTCTAGAAAATTTTTCAATATTTTTCAATATTTCTAGAAATCGTATTTTAACAAGATAATAGGAGCGAGACAAAAATCAGCAACTTAAAGAGTTCAATTTTGTCGTCCCGCTCCCACAACGATAATTAGACTAAAAAAGTTTCAAGCTAAACAGCAAATGAATCAGTGTATCCTTTTAGATAACCAGTAAGAATAAATCATTGGCACTCTAATCATAATGATTAGAGTAAAAACAAGCACGAACGTAACTGCAATCTGAACGAAACCATTAAAGAAAATGATAATACCACCAATCACCCAAATTTTACCAGCCAGGCGGTGTGTTCGTATCCAATTATCATCATTATCCAAAGTCCATGGGAAACGTATACCAACCGTATAATTGCGACGAGTTTTTGGCATGTAATTCCCAATAGCAATAAATAGAACTCCTAAAAACATACCATTCATCAAAGCATGATTAACTGCATAACCCAAGGCTTGCGCGTAAATAGCTGTCATGACTAAACAAGATGTCAAAGGAATAATCCAATAAACCAGATGCCACATTTTCAAGCTAATATTCTTAGATTTAGGATCCTTGCTAGTCACAAATAAACAAAACCAATGTATAAGCAGCAGAAAACTAGGAATACCAAAAACTGTAAACCCTCGACTACTGAATCCATTTACTTGATTCGAAAAATCAAAATGCGTTGCCATCGTTTCTGGTAGCCGATCCCAAAAGAAACAACCCACAAGCACAGGCAACAGAATCATAACAGTTGTTAGTCCTAATATTTTTTTATTCATTTTCATCTCTTTTACTTCCTTTCAAGTCTGCTAACCACACCATCATATCCTCCAACACAGACGTATTGAGTTCATAGTAAATAAAGTTTTTCTCCCGTGTTTCCACAACCAAATCCGCCTGCTTCAAGACATTGAGGTGGTGCGAAATGGTGGCTCCTGTCAATTCAAACTGGTCTGCTATTTCCCCAGCAGACATCTTGTCCATTTTTAACAAATCTAAAATCTCTCGTCTCACAGGATGAGATAGGGCCTTGAAGGTATTAGTAAAACTCATGAGTTTCCCTCTTTTCTTTTTGTAAAATGGCTAGCGCTAAACACAAGAAAGGTAAAACTGCCAGAAGTCCTGTGGGTGTCGGACCTAGAATACGCAAGGCTAATGCTTTTTCTGTTGGCAATTGAAATAAAAGACCCACGCCAACAATGGCATTAACAGCACCGTGCAAGAGTGCTGGAGCCCAGATAGAATTCGTCTTTTCCATCACCCAACTTAATAAAACGCCTAAACTAAAACAAAAAACAAACATTGCAAGCGATCCCAGCCAAGGATATGCAAAATAAGTTAGTCCATAATTATATCCCTGCAAATTAATCGGCAGATGACCAAATACGACTTCCAGAAACCTTCTAAAATCCCTTATCTGGAGACAGCAGGATACAAAACCCTTATCCGACTCAAAAAGCGGCGCTTTCGCTGTAAGAACTGTGGAAAAATGGCTGTCGCCGAAACCTCCCTCGTCTAGAAAAATCACCAGATTGCCTCTGCAGTCAAACAGAAAATCGCTCAATTACTGGTTGAGAAACAAGCCATGACCGATATTGCCCACAGGCTCTCGATCTCAACTTCAACCGTCATTCGCAAGCTCAAGGAATTCAAATTTGAAACCAACTGGCAGAAACTGCCAGAAATTATGAGCTGGGATGAGTATAGCTTCAAGAAAGGGAAGATGAGCTTTACCAGCTTCTGCTCTTTCACTTTCAGGAAAAGCAAGCTAATCATTTCTTCGATCTGATTGAGGAGGTTATTTCTGATGTTCACCCAATTTTTCAAACCGTCTTTCGGACTTTCCTGAAGGACAGAGACAAGATTCTCAATGCCTTGG
>NZ_KV841606.1:195416-195663 GCF_001839535.1 Streptococcus sp. HMSC36C04
CCGTTCCCTTCAGCCGGACTTGGGTAATCCTCCACATATAACAAAATGGACCTTGTAGGACTTGAACCTACGACCACTCGGTTATGAGCCGAGAGCTCTAACCAGCTGAGCTAAAGGTCCAACAAGATCAATTATAGCGGCGAAGGGGATCGAACCCCCGACCTCCCGGGTATGAACCGGACGCTCTAGCCAGCTGAGCTACACCGCCATAGCATCGGGAAGACAGGATTCGAACCTGCGACACCTT
>NZ_KV841606.1:195763-196750 GCF_001839535.1 Streptococcus sp. HMSC36C04
TTTGATAGAATCGAGACATTATTGTCCCAGGCTCCAGATGTTAAAAACTAACACCTATTTCATCTAATATCAAATAAAATATCGGGAAGACAGGATTCGAACCTGCGACACCTTGGTCCCAAACCAAGTACTCTACCAAGCTGAGCTACTTCCCGTATAGATAGAAAAAATGAAGTCTAAGAGACTTCTTTTCTATGCACCCTAGAGGAGTCGAACCTCTAACCGCCTGATTCGTAGTCAGGTACTCTATCCAGTTGAGCTAAGGGTGCTCTTTCTATGAATATAAATTTATTATATCACAAATACAAAAAAAGTCAAATCTATTTATGCACCCTAGAGGAGTCGAACCTCTAACCGCCTGATTCGTAGTCAGGTACTCTATCCAGTTGAGCTAAGGGTGCTCTTTCCTATGCCGAGGACCGGAATCGAACCGGTACGATTGTTTCCAATCGCAGGATTTTAAGTCCTGTGCGTCTGCCAGTTCCGCCACCCCGGCTTCCTCAAGCGAACGACGGGGTTCGAACCCGCGACCCCCACCTTGGCAAGGTGATGTTCTACCACTGAACTACGTTCGCATTCGCTTCTTTCCTTTAATGCCGGCTACATGACTTGAACACGCGACCCTCTGATTACAAATCAGATGCTCTACCAACTGAGCTAAGCCGGCTTATCTCCTATGCGGGTGAAGGGACTTGAACCCCCACGCCGTTAAGCGCCAGATCCTAAATCTGGTGCGTCTGCCAATTCCGCCACACCCGCCTGTGACTATGACCCGTACTGGGCTCGAACCAGTGACCCTTTGATTAAAAGTCAAATGCTCTACCAACTGAGCTAACGAGTCTCTCTAATGTATCTCTATACACTAAAACGGTCCCGACGGGAATCGAACCCGCGATCTTCGCCGTGACAGGGCGACGTGATAACCGCTACACTACGGGACCTATTAAGCTTTTCCGCTTAAAGAAATGGGAGTTAACGGGATCGAAC
>NZ_KV841607.1:0-299 GCF_001839535.1 Streptococcus sp. HMSC36C04
CGGTAACACGGGTTCGAATCCCGTACGGACTATAAATTTTATTGGAGGATTACCCAAGTCCGGCTGAAGGGAACGGTCTTGAAAACCGTCAGGCGTGTAAAAGCGTGCGTGGGTTCGAATCCCACATCCTCCTTAGTAGGAATAGCGCGGGATGGAGCAGCTAGGTAGCTCGTCGGGCTCATAACCCGAAGGTCGTAGGTTCAAATCCTGCTCCCGCAATAGGTAGGCTCGGTAGCTCAGTTGGTAGAGCAATGGATTGAAGCTCCATGTGTCGGCGGTTCGATTCCGTCTCGCGCCAT